>NZ_RZSA01000147.1:0-9479 GCF_003998075.1 Mesorhizobium sp. M2A.F.Ca.ET.037.01.1.1
GTCGTCAATCTCGCCGCGCAGGCGGGCGTCCGCTATTCGCTGATCAATCCGCACGTCTATGCGCGCAGCAACCTCGACGGCTTCCTCAATATCCTGGAGGGCTGCCGTCAGGCCTCTGTCGGTCATCTCGTCTATGCATCGTCGAGCTCGATCTATGGCGGCAGCACGCGCATGCCGTTCTCGGTCCATGATTCCGCCGACCATCCCTTGAGCCTCTATGCCGCAAGCAAGAAGGCGAACGAGCTGATGGCCCACACCTACAGCCATCTGTTCGGGCTGCCGACCACGGGGTTGCGCTTCTTCACCGTCTACGGTCCGTGGGGCCGGCCCGACATGGCCTTGTTCATCTTCACCAAGGCCATCCTCGCCGGCCAGCCGATCGACGTCTTCAACCATGGCAACATGCAGCGGGACTTCACTTATATCGACGACATCGTCGAGGGCGTAATCCGCGTCATGGAGCATCCCGCGACGCCCAATACCGATTGGACAAGCGCTGCCCCGGATCCCGCGACCAGCAATGCGCCGTACAGGATCCACAACATCGGCGACAGCTCACCCGTCCAGCTGAGCCGGCTGATCGACGTGCTGGAAGACGCGCTTGGGCGCAAGGCAATCCGCAACCTGATGCCGCTCCAGCCGGGCGACGTGCTGGCGACCTACGCCGACATCACCTCGCTCGAGGAGGTGACTGGCTTCAAGCCCAGGATCCCGATCGAGGTCGGCGTTCCGCGCTTCGTCGAATGGTATCGGGATTTCTATCAGGTCTGATTAGGCGCCCGCGACAACGTGCTAGCGGCCGAGTACTAGCGGCCTGTCGTTGACGCCTGCCTGTCGATCCACAGCGCGATCAGCGTGCAGGCGGCGCCTGAAAGCAGATAGGCGCCGGCGGCGATGAGGCCGAAAGTGCCGGCGATCAGCAGCGCGGCAAGCGGCGCAAAGCCGGCGCCGAACATCCAGGCGAGGTCCGACGTCACCGCCGAGCCGGTATAGCGGTGCTGGCGCGAGAAGCTCGACGCGACGACGCCCGAGGATTGCCCGAAGCTCAAGCCGAGCAGAATGAAGCCCAGCACCATGAACACCGTCTCCCCGACGGTGCCGCCATTGAGAAGCTGCGGGGCAAAGCCGCTGAATGCGGCGATGGCGACGGCGCCGCCGCCGAGCAGGGCGCGGCGTCCGACACGGTCGGCCAGCGGCCCTGACGCGACGATCGCGGCGATGCCGAACAGCGCGCTCACCGCCTCGATGATCAGGAAGCGCTCCGGCCCCTCATTGGTGAACAGGAACACCCAGGACAGCGGGAACACCGTCACCATATGGAACAGGGCGAAGCTCGCCAGTGGCGCGAAGGCGCCGACGACGACGTTGCGGCCTTCCGTGCCGATCATGTCCCTGATGCGGGTCGGCTGCAGGTCGCCGCTCTCGTAGAGCTTCGAGAATTCGGGCGTGACGACGATGCGCAGCCTGGCAAACAGCGCCACGACATTGATGGCGAAAGCGACGAAGAACGGATAGCGCCAGCCCCAGGCGAAGAAATCGTCGGCCGAGAGGTTGGCGACGAAGAAGGCGAACAGCGAGCTCGCCACGATAAGCCCGATCGGCGCGCCGAGTTGCGGGATCATCGCATAGATTCCGCGCCGGTTCTGCGGCGCGTTCAGCGCCAGCAGCGAGGGCAACCCATCCCAGGTTCCGCCGAGCGCCAGGCCTTGCAGGAAGCGGGTAAGCGCCAGCAGCCAGGCGGCGACAGCGCCGACGTCTTCATAGGACGGCAGGAACGCCATGGCGACGGTCGAGGTGCCGAGCAGGAAAAGCGCGATGGTCAGCTTGGCGCCGCGGCCATAGGCGCGGTCGATCGCCATGAACAGCACCGTGCCGAACGGACGCGCGATAAAGGCCAGCGCGAAGATCGCGAAGGAATAGAGCGTTCCGACCAGCGGATCGTGCGTCGGAAAGACAAGCCTGGGGAATACGATCACGGAAGCGATCGCATAGACGAAGAAATCGAAGAACTCCGATGTCCTGCCGATGATCACGCCGACCGCGATATCGCCAGCGCTGACCTGGCCGTGATGCGAGCCGATCAGCCTGCTGTCCGTTTCGGCAGTCGAAGTTTCAGCCATCTTGTTCGTCGCCACCGAGCTCAAGTTCGGAACGCGATTGTCCTCGTCCCATTATGCGTGCACAGTTTCGCCAAAGCCATAGCAATCCGGCATTGGACAAATTGTCCAATGTCGTCCCCGTGCCGGCGGCAGTAGCCGTTGGCCCATACCGCGTTGTAGCTTGCAAAAGCCCGTTGCGACGCCATCGAGGGCAGCGTTGATGAAACGATCCGGAGCTTTGCTTCTGTTTCCCCTGGCCGTGCTGCTGAGCGGCTGCGACTTCGTCGTGCTAGCGCCCGCGGGCGACGTGGCAGTGCAGCAGCGCGACCTGCTCGTCGTCTCGACCCTTTTGATGCTGCTCATCATCGTGCCCGTCATGGCGCTGACCGTGCTGTTCGCCTGGCGCTACCGGCAGTCCAGCACGACGGCGACCTACACGCCCGACTGGGACCATTCGACCAAGCTGGAGCTGGTGATCTGGGCGGCCCCTCTGCTCATCATCATATGCCTGGGCGCGCTGACGTGGCTCGGCACGCATCTGCTCGATCCTTACCGGCGCATCGACCGAATCGAACCCGGACAGCCGGTCACGCAGAACCATAAGCCGCTCAGGGTCGAGGTCGTCGCGCTCGATTGGAAGTGGCTCTTCATCTATCCGGACTACGGCATCGCCTCCGTCAATGAGCTGGCGGCGCCGGTCAATCAGCCGATCGACTTCCGCATCACCTCGTCCAGGGTGATGAACTCCTTCTACATTCCAGCCCTTGCCGGGCAGATCTACGCCATGCCCGCCATGGAGACGAAGCTGCACGCCGTCATCAACCGTCCAGGCACCTATACCGGCTTCTCGGCCAATTACAGCGGCGCCGGCTTCTCCGGCATGCGCTTTGCCTTCCACGGCGTCTCGGACCAGGCCTTCGCCGATTGGGTGGCGCAGGCCAAGAGCGCTCAGTCCAGGCTCAGCCGCGAGACCTATCTCGAGCTTGAACGCCCGAGCGAGAACGAGCCGGTCCGGCAGTATGCCTTCGTCGACCACGACCTTTATGGCGCGATCCTCAATCTGTGCGTCGAGCCGGGCAAGATGTGCATGAACGAGATGATGTCCATCGACGCCAAAGGCGGCCTTGGCCTTGCCGGCGTTCGCAACACCCTGCCGCTGCAATATGACAAGCTTGCCCGGCGCGGCTCGGTGTTCGGTAGCGATCCGTCCTATGTCGCCAGCATCTGCACGGCGGAGGAGGCGGCAGCCGCCTCTCGCGCGGCTCGTAATGACGATGAAAAGAGCTGGCCGCTCAGGGACCTGTCCCCGCTGCGCGGCGTCGGCTTGCTCGCGCCCGGCGCCGGCAGCCGCCGCGCCGACGCCGAGGCGCCGTCGCTCGGCCTGCTGCGCTTCGAATTGTGAGGAATGGCGGATGCCTGAGACGCTGACCAAATTCATCTTCGGCCGCCTCACTTTGGAGTCGCTGCCGCTGCACGAGCCGATCGTCGTCGTCACCTTCATCGTGGTGGCGCTTGGCGGCCTCGCGGTTCTCGGCGCCATCACCTATTTCAAGCTCTGGGGCTATCTCTGGCGCGAGTGGTTCACCAGCGTCGACCACAAGAAGATCGGCATCATGTACATGGTGCTCGGCCTCGTCATGCTGCTTCGCGGCTTCTCCGACGCCATCATGATGCGCCTGCAGCAGGCGATCGCCTTCAACGGTTCGGACGGCTATCTCAACGCCCATCACTACGACCAGATCTTCACCGCGCACGGCGTGATCATGATCTTCTTCGTGGCGATGCCTTTCGTCACCGGGCTGATGAACTTCGTCGTGCCGCTGCAGATCGGCGCGCGCGACGTCTCCTTCCCCTTCCTCAACAATTTCAGCTTCTGGATGACGGTGGGCGGCGCCATCCTGGTCATGGCCTCGCTGTTCGTGGGCGAGTTCGCCCGCACCGGCTGGCTGGCCTATCCGCCGCTCTCGGGCATCAATTACAGTCCGGATGTCGGCGTCGATTATTATATCTGGGCGCTGCAGGTCGCCGGCGTCGGCACGACCTTATCCGGCATCAATCTGATCTGCACTATCGTCAAGATGCGCGCCCCCGGCATGACCATGATGCGCATGCCCATCTTCACCTGGACCTCGCTATGCACCAACGTGCTGATCGTGGCGTCCTTCCCGGTGTTGACGGCGGTGCTCACGCTCTTGGCGCTCGACCGCTATGTCGGCACCAATTTCTTCACCAACGACTTCGGCGGCAATCCGATGATGTATGTGAACCTCATCTGGATATGGGGTCACCCGGAGGTCTACATCCTTATCCTGCCGCTGTTCGGCGTCTTTTCCGAGGTCACCTCGACTTTCTCCGGCAAGCGCCTGTTCGGCTACACCTCGATGGTCTACGCCACGGTGGTCATCACCATCCTGTCCTATCTGGTCTGGCTGCACCACTTCTTCACCATGGGCTCCGGCGCCAGCGTCAACTCCTTCTTCGGCATCACCACGATGATCATCTCGATCCCGACCGGGGCAAAGATGTTCAACTGGCTTTTCACTATGTATCGCGGCCGCATCCGCTTCGAACTGCCGATGATGTGGACGGTGGCCTTCATGCTCACCTTCGTCGTCGGCGGCATGACCGGCGTGCTGCTTGCGGTGCCGCCGGCCGACTTCGTGCTGCACAACAGCCTGTTCCTGATCGCGCATTTCCACAACGTCATCATCGGCGGCGTGCTGTTCGGCCTGTTTGCCGGCATCGCCTACTGGTGGCCCAAGGCCTTCGGCTTCAGGCTCGATCCGTTCTGGGGCAAGGTTTCGTTCTGGTGCTGGGTGCTCGGCTTCTGGTTCGCCTTCATGCCGCTCTACATCCTCGGCCTGATGGGCGTGACGCGCCGCATGCGCGTCTTCGACGATCCCTCGCTTCAGATCTGGTTCGTCATCGCTGCCTTCGGCGCCGTGCTGATCGCCGCTGGCATCGCCGCCTTCCTTGTCCAGATCTTCGTCTCGATCCGCAAGCGAGCCGAACTGGTCGACGTCACCGGCGATCCGTGGGACGGCCGCACACTCGAATGGTCGACCTCCTCGCCGCCGCCCGCCTATAATTTCGCTTTCACGCCGGTCATCCGCGACAATGACGCCTGGTTCGACATGAAGAGAGCCGGCTACCGGCGCCCGCTCACCGGCTTCAAGCCGATCCACATGCCGAAGAACACCGGCACCGGCGTCGTCCTGGCCGTGTTCAGCGTGGCGCTCGGCTTCGGGCTGATCTGGTACATGTGGTGGCTGGCGGCGCTGAGCTTCGTCTGCCTCATCGCCACCGCCATCGGCCACACCTTCAACTATCACCGCGACTTTGACATCCCGGCCGCCGAGGTCGCGCAAACGGAAGAGGCGAGGACGGCGCTCCTCGCCGCTGAGGGGGCTAGGGCTTGAGCATGGCATCGACGGCAATCACGGCCGGCGCCGAGCCGGTCTTCCACCTGGAAGAGGAGCATGCGCACGCCGAAGGCGGCAGCACCATGCTCGGCTTCTGGCTCTACCTGATGAGCGACTGCCTGATCTTCGCCATGCTGTTCGCGGCCTTTGGCGTGCTCGGCGGCAATTACGCGGCGGGTCCTGCTCCGAAGGACCTGTTCGATCTCAGCCTGGTGGCGGTCAACACCACCATGCTGCTGCTCTCCTCGATCACCTATGGCTTCGCGATGCTGACCATGGACAAGGGCCGTGCCGGCGCGACGCAAGCCTGGCTCGCGGTGACCATGCTGTTCGGCCTCGCCTTCCTGTCGATCGAGCTCTACGAGTTCGCGCATATGATCCATGAGGGCGCGACGCCGCAGCGCAGCGCCTTCCTGTCGTCCTTCTTTACCCTGGTCGGCACGCACGGCCTGCATGTCACCTTCGGCATCGTTTGGATGGTGACGCTGATGGTGCAGGTCGCGCGATATGGCCTGATCGAGGCCAACCGCCGCCGGTTGATGTGCCTCTCGATGTTCTGGCACTTCCTCGACGCCGTCTGGATCGGCGTCTTCACCTTCGTCTATCTGATGGGGACGTTGCGATGAGCGCTCATGATCATGCCGGTCACGACCACGCGCATGGTGGCGCCGCGCACGGCTCGCTGAAGGGCTATCTGATCGGCTTCTTCCTGTCGGTGATCCTCACCGCCATTCCGTTCTGGCTGGTGATGGACGAAGTCATCGACAACAAGCAGGCCACGGCCGTCATCATCATGGCCTTCGCCGCGGTGCAGATCGTCGTCCACATGATCTTCTTCCTGCACATGAACCCGGCCTCCGAGGGCGGATGGTCGATGCTGGCGCTCATCTTCACGGTGATCCTCGTCGTCATCGTGCTGAGCGGCTCGCTCTGGGTGATGTACCATCTCAACGCCAACATGCTGCCCGGGCTCCACGAGATGCGGGAGATGCCATGAGCCCTGTTTCGGGCGTGGGGAGGGCCAATCTCAAGGCAGAAGTCACGGTCGGCCTGGCAGATACATGCGCTCACGCCGCGCCGTCGAAAGGCTCCGCGTCGCGCTTCTTGCTTGCGCTGCTCGGACTTGTCGGCGTTCTGGTGTTTCTTGGGCTCGGCATCTGGCAGCTGGAAAGACGGGTCTGGAAGCTCGACCTGATCGCCCGCGTCGACCAGCGCATCCATGCTCCGGTCGTCGATGCGCCAGGACCCGCGACATGGGCTGATATCAACGCGGCCGGCTATGAATATCGCCATGTACGCCTCACCGGCAGTTTCTCCGGCGGAGCCAACACGCTGGTGCAGGCGGTGACCGAGCTTGGAGGCGGCTATTGGGTGCTGACGCCGATGCGCGACGATCGCGGGTTCACGGTCCTCGTCAACCGCGGCTTCGTTCCGCAGGAGCGCAAGGCCGAATTTCAACAAGAGAGCGGCGGCCCGAGGTCGCCTACGGCGATTGACGGGCTGCTGCGCATCAGCGAACCCGGCGGCGGCTTCCTGCGCAGCAACGATCCGGCTGCCAACCGCTGGTATTCGCGCGACGTCGCGGCAATCGCCAAGGCGCGCGGCCTGACCGATGTCGCGCCCTATTTCATCGACGCCGGGGCATCCGGCGCGGACAGTTGGCCGCGCGGCGGCCTGACTGTCGTCACCTTCCGCAACAGCCACCTTGTCTATGCTCTGACCTGGTTCGCCCTGGCAGCGATGCTGGCGATCGTCATCGCCAGGCCGATTTTTGCCCGGCGTCGGAAGCGGGACGCGGCAAGATGAACATCTCGATCGCGCGGCTTCATCACGGGAAGGCGTTCCCAGCGGCTCCTCTTGCCGGCCACGGAGGCGCCGCCTCGAACGCCGACGTGACGAACAGGAAGAACCTGCTGCTTCTCATCCACTTGCGTTGGCTGGCGGTGGCGGGGCAGGTGCTGACCATTCTGGTGACGCAATACTGGTTCGCCATCCCGC
The DNA here is from genome assembly GCF_003998075.1 of Mesorhizobium sp. M2A.F.Ca.ET.037.01.1.1. Classification (NCBI taxonomy): domain Bacteria; kingdom Pseudomonadati; phylum Pseudomonadota; class Alphaproteobacteria; order Hyphomicrobiales; family Phyllobacteriaceae; genus Mesorhizobium; species Mesorhizobium sp. M2A.F.Ca.ET.037.01.1.1. Next base: position 7,520 of record NZ_RZSA01000147.1, read on the forward strand.
TGCCGCTTACCGGGATGGCTGGCGTGGTGCTGTTCCTCGTCGCGTTGAACATCTTCAGCCTGCTCGCCCTGCGCGGCAATCGCCGCATCTCCAACGGCCAGCTTTTCGTCGCGCTGATTTTCGACATGGCGGCGCTGACCACGCAGCTCTATCTGAGCGGCGGCGCCTCGAACCCGTTCGTGTCGCTCTATCTGCTGCAGATCACGCTCGGCGCCGCGCTGCTGGCGCCATGGTCGACCTGGATCCTGGTCGTGGCCGCCTCGGCCTGCTTCGTCTTCCTCATCTTCGTCTTCCAGCCGATCGCGCTTTCGCATCACGGCGGCAGCGACCTCCTGGCGCTGCATCTGCGCGGCATGTTCATCTGCTTCGTGCTGGCGGCCGGCCTGATCGTGATCTTCATGACGCGCATCAACCGCAACCTGCGCGAACGCGATGCCTATCTCGCCGACCTGCGCCAGCGTTCGGCTGAGGAAGACCACATCGTGCGCATGGGCCTGCTCGCCTCCGGCGCCGCGCATGAGCTCGGCACGCCGCTCTCGACCATATCGGTCATCCTGTCCGACTGGCGCCAGATGCAGGGCATCAAGCGCAACCGCGAGCTTGCCGAGGACGTGGCCGAGATGCAGGCGCAGATCGAGCGCTGCAAAAGCATCGTCACGGGCATCCTCATGTCCTCCGGCCAGGCACGGGGCGAGGGCACGATCCGCACCACGATCCGTCACTTCCTCGACGATCTCGTTCGGGAGTGGCGTGTCAGCCGCCAGCCTTCCAGGCTGGACTTCAGCAACGGTTTCGAGCCGGACGAGCCGATCGTGTCCGACACGGCGCTGCGGCAAGTGATCTTCAATGTGCTCGACAATGCGCTGGAAGCATCGCACGATTGGGTCGGCATCGCTGCCGAGCGGCAGGATGAGAAGCTGGTGTTCACCGTCAAGGATCGCGGACCGGGTTTCGACAAGGATATTCTGGCCGGGCTCGGCCAGCCCTATATGTCGAGCAAGGGGCGTCCGGGCGGCGGCCTTGGCCTCTTCCTGGTGTTCAATGTCGTGCGCAAGCTCGGCGGCGACGTTTCAGCGCGCAACATGGAGGAGGGCGCCTGCGTTACCCTTTCGCTGCCTCTGGCGGCGCTGACCCATGGAGACGATCGTGAAACCTGATCGATCCTTGTTCATTGTCGAGGACGACGCGACTTTCGCGCGCACGCTCAAACGCTCGTTTGAGAAGCGCGACTACCACGTCGCGGTCTGCCATGACCGCGACGCCGTGAAGGCCGCGCTGGAAAAGGCCGTTCCGGCCTATGCCGTCGTCGACCTCAAGCTCGGAGCGGGATCGGGTCTCGAATGCGTCAAGCTGCTGAGCGCACGCGACCCGTCGATGCGGATCGTGGTATTGACGGGGTTTGCCAGCATCGCCACGGCGGTCGAGGCGATCAAGCTCGGCGCCTGTCACTATCTGGCCAAGCCCGCCAACACCGATGACATCGAAGCCGCCTTCGGCCGCGACGAGGGAGATGTGTCGGTGCCGCTCACCAGCCGTCCCACCTCGATCAAGAACCTGGAATGGGAGCGCATCCACGAGACGCTGGTCGAGACCGGCTTCAACATCTCCGAAACCGCGCGCCGCCTCGGCCTGCACCGGCGCACGCTCGCTCGCAAGCTCGAGAAGCGGGTGGTGCAGTAACTATCCGACGGCCACGGCCAGCACCGAGACGCAATCGCCCGCCTTGACCAGGCCCGGGAAGTGACGCGCGGCCAGCAGCCCCGACATCCGGGCCCTGATCTCCTGCGGTGCCTGGCCGGTGCGGCCGAGCGGATGGATGCGCGCGACCACCTGGCCGTCCTCCACCGGTTCGCCGAGATCGACCATGGTCTCGATCATGCCGTCATCCTCGGCGAAGGCGAAGCAATCGGCCGAAGGCATGTCGAGCCACTGAGTTCTGCCCTTCTCGATCGCACCAGAC
>NZ_RZSA01001480.1:0-1068 GCF_003998075.1 Mesorhizobium sp. M2A.F.Ca.ET.037.01.1.1
TCCGTGTCTGTGCGCAATGGCCGCTACCTTGCGCAGCCACTCCGTGCCGGCGACATTCAGGCCGCCTTCGCCCTGAACTGTCTCGACAATCACCGCCGCCGGGGCGTCCACGCCGCTGGAGGGGTCCGAGAGCAGGCGATCAAGGTAGTCGGCGGTGTCTACACTGGATCCAAGATAGCCATCATAGGGTAGCCGTGTGACGCCGCCGAGCAGCTGGCCGGCGGCTGCGCGGTGGTATCGGTTGCCCGTGCAGGAGAGAGCGCCAAGGCTAACGCCATGAAAGCCGTTGGTGAAGGCTATGATGTTGGCCCGACCAGTGATCTTGCGCGCTAGCTTGAGGGCAGCCTCGACCGCGTTGGCGCCGGTCGGACCGGGAAACTGCACTACGTAGTCTAATTGTCGCGGCCTAAGGATCGTCTCGTGAAATTCTCGCAGAAAAGTCTCCTTGGCTTCGTTATACAGATCGAGGCCATGAGTGATGCCGTCACTCGCAATGTAGTCTGCGAGCGCGGACTTCAGTTCAGGGGGGTTGTGCCCATAGTTTAGACTTGAGCAGCCCATGAGAAAGTCGAGATAGGCGGTCCCATCGCGCGCAAACAACTGAGCCCCCTTTGCCCTCGCGAAAACGACGGGAAAGCTGCGAGCGTAGCTGCGCACTTCGGACTCAAGATGGTTGAAGATCGCAAATTCCTCCTTGCGATCTGGTGCACTTTGGTCAGTCATCGTTGTCTCCCTATGTATATATTGGCTAGGCAGTCCGGAGGACATGCCGAAGGGCTGATGGAAGCACTTCGGCGCCACAGATCCTGCGATGCTGAAAGAGCCCGCCGCCCAATGCGCCACGTTACCCTGAACAGGTGTTTCTCCTGTCCTGGGCGGTGCCGGTAGCTTGACCATCGTTCGCAGCAATCACCGCGGCCCGCCAGCAAAGATCCTTGCTTCCCAAGAAACTTTGCTCCGAAACCTGCACGGAGAATATCATTCGCGGAAATGATTTGGATTAACTTTTTGTAAAATTGTGTTTGAACACGCCCAGTGCTGAATCGATTGCCGGGAGCGGTACCACTG
>NZ_RZSA01001481.1:0-1052 GCF_003998075.1 Mesorhizobium sp. M2A.F.Ca.ET.037.01.1.1
CGTCTGGCGGCAAGTGGCCGAGGGCGACGACGCGCACGCCGCCCTCGGCCACTTGCCGCCAGACGCGTTCGCGCATCCGCGGCGGCAGGTCCGAATGCCACTCCGCCGGCTTGGCGCCGAACCGGTCCTGGAAACGTTCGAGGAAGGCATGGGTCAACGCGATTTCCGGTAGCAGGATCAGCACCTGCCTGACCTTGTCGAGGGCCGCCGCCACCGCTTCGAAATAGACTTCCGTCTTGCCCGAGCCGGTGACGCCATCGAGCAGAGTGACGTTGAAGGCATCGGCAGCGATTGCCGAGCGCAGCCTGTCCGCCGCAGCTTCCTGGTCCGGCATCAATTTCGGCATTGCGTGAGAAGGGTCGGGCGCGGCCACGACCGGCCGCGGCGGGATCATCACCGTCTCGAACACGCCCTGCGCCCGCAATCCGTCGATCACGGTCGAGGACACGCCCGCCGCATGCGCCAGGCCCGAGCGCGTCCAGGCCAGCCCGCCTTCGGCCGTCTCCAGCACGCGTCGCCGCGCGTCCGTCAACCGGTCCGGCTCGGCCAGCGTGCGCTGCAATCCCTCGATCCAGGGCTCCGGGTCGAACGCTTCGGGAGCGCGGAGTAGCATCCGCGCGACCATGCCTGGCGCCGACAGCGTGTAATGCGCGATCCAGTCGACGAAGCGGCGCATGGCCCGGTCGATCGGCGGGCAGTCGAAGACCTCCTCGATCGGCCGCAACTTCTTCGCGTTGACCGTCTCGACCGCGCCGTCCCAGACAATGCCCGCGACCTGGCGCGGCCCGAGCGGCACGCGCACGATCGAGCCCGGCACCACGCGCATGCCGGGCGGCACGGCATAGGTGTAGGGCCGTTCGGCAGGCATCGGCACCAGCACCGGCGCGGCCGCGACAAAGGGCGAATCTTCGATCATCAGGCGTGACCTTGCCCTGACTTTGGTCTAGATCAAAGGGGACCCTCTCATCTGCCTGGCGCCCGCCGGGCAATCCCCAAGGAGACAGCCATGAAGTTTTTCGTCGACACCGCTGACATCAAGGAAATTAAAGAGC
>NZ_RZSA01001482.1:0-1052 GCF_003998075.1 Mesorhizobium sp. M2A.F.Ca.ET.037.01.1.1
GGTCATTGCGGCGTCCGGGCCTCTGAGCTATTTTAGCAGTTTATTGGATACGCCTGCCTGCCATCGCGGGCGCGTTCCTTGCCGCCTTGGCAGATTGTGAAGTCTTTAACAGACCGCGATGCCGCAAGCTGAATTCTTGTGGCCGACAGGTCATAGCGGTTGGGGATTTTGCCATGCTGCGACGCTACGCGCTGATTGCGGCCTTGATCGTCTTGGGTCTCACGACGGTGCAAGCGCAGGCCGATCGAAGAGTTGCGCTTGTCATCGGCAATTCGCAATACCGCGAAATCCCGGCGCTCAAGAATCCTGACAAGGATGCCGAGGACGTATCGAACACGTTTCGGGTGGCCGGGTTCGATGTGTTCGTCGCCAAGGACCTCACCAAGCTCCAGTTCGAGAAGGAGTTCCGCAATTATCTCGCGGCGGCCGACGGCGCCGATCTGGCGGTCGTCTACTATTCCGGCCACGGCTTTCAAATCGGCGGCGAGAATTTTCTGATCCCGGTCGATGCGTCGCTCAAGGCTGCGGCCGACATCGAGGTCCAGGCGGTCAAGCTCGACGATGTCCTGCAGCAATTGCGCGCCAAATCGAAGATCCAGGTGATCATCCTCGACGCCTGCCGCAACAATCCGTTCCCGCGCAAGGACTACTGGCTGCGCGACCAGTTGATCGCGGCCGGCGGCACCGGCCTTGCGCAGGTGAAGAGTTCGCTGAACACGCTGATCGCCTTCGCCACCGAGCCGGGCGCCGTCGCCTATGACGGCTCCGGCGACCTCAGCCCGTTCTCGTCCGCCTTCTCCCGCCGCGCGCTGGCACCGAACCAGGAGATACGCTCCGTCATGGCGGCCGTGCGCCGCGATGTGGTCGAGGCCACCAAGGGGGCGCAGGTTCCTTGGGAAAACTCCTCGCTGATCGACGAGGTGGTGCTGATGCGCCGCGCCAACCGGCCGGCTTTGCCGCCGGTGCTGGAAAAGACCGTGCCGTCGGGCGTCGGACCGGTCGCGCTCGACCTGCCTGTGCCCGTCGATGTCGACGGCGGCGCGGTCACCATC
>NZ_RZSA01001483.1:0-1051 GCF_003998075.1 Mesorhizobium sp. M2A.F.Ca.ET.037.01.1.1
GGATAGTTGTTGTCCCGCGCCGGATCGGCCGAGATCGGCGAACCCAACCTGTCCTGGGAAATGCCGGCGGCGCGCACCTCCTTTGCATAGACGGCGGCGACGACCGCCCCTTGCGCGATCAGCTCGCCCTCGGTCTGGCGGATCAGCTGGTTCTCATAGAGCCGGAAGAAGAACAGCCCGACCAGCGGCAGGGCCATGACCACGATCAGGATGGCGATGACGACGGTGGCGAGCCGCGGCCGCCACCTTTCCTTGCTCAACCACCGCATCGGCCGAGCCGGAAGCCGACGCCATGCACCGTCGCGATCGCATCGGCGCAGCCGACTGCCGCCAGCTTGGCCCGCACGTTGCGGATGTGGCTGTCGACCGTGCGTTCCGAGACATGGATGTTCGAGGCATAGGCATTGGCCATCACCGCGTCGCGGCCAAGCACGTGAAGCGGGCGGGCGAGGAAGCCTTTCAGGATGGCGAATTCGATCGCCGTCAGGGTGAGCGGCTTGCCGTCGAAGCTCGCCGCATGGCTTGCCGGGACAAGCATGAGCTTGCCATGCGCGAATTCCCGCTCGTCCGCTTCTTCCTCGACCGGCGCCGGACGCGCGCGCCGGAGGATGGCGTTGACGCGGGCGACCAGCTCGCGCGGGCTGAACGGCTTGGTCACATAGTCGTCGCCGCCCATTTCCAGCCCCAGGATGCGGTCGATTTCCTCATCCCGCGCGGACAAAAACAGCACCGGCACGTCGGATCTTTGCCTCAGCCGCCGGCAGACCTCCAGCCCGTCCATCTCCGGCATGCCGATGTCGAGCACGATGAGATCGGGCGCGCGCCGCTCGACCGCCTGGAGCGCTGCCGCGCCGTCGGCGACGGCGGCCGTCTTCATGCCGGCCTTTTCCAGCGCGAAGCAGATGATCTCGCGGATATGCGGGTCGTCGTCGGCGACGAGTATGTTGTGCGGCATCGGTCAATAGTCCGGCGGGTAAGCTTGGGTGACGGCAGGATTAGAGCAATTCCAAGGAAAAGTGCGAAATTGTTTTCGGTCCGGAGCTGTGTCGGG
>NZ_RZSA01001484.1:0-1044 GCF_003998075.1 Mesorhizobium sp. M2A.F.Ca.ET.037.01.1.1
CTTCTGACCCATTCATCCAAATCGGCCTGCAGCTCCTCGATCGAGCCGTAGATCTTCTTCCTGAAGGCGACCCGGTAGAACTCGTCCAGCACCGTCTTGTGGAAGCGTTCCACGATGCCATTGGTCTGCGGGTTCTTGGTCTTGGTGCGGGAATGATCCACGTCCTCGACCGCCAGATAGAGCTCGTACTCGTGGTGTTCGGGATTGCCGCAATATTCGGTGCCGCGGTCGGTCAGCACCCGGCTTAGCTTCACCTCGTGGGCGTCGAAGAACGGCACCACGCGGTCGTTGAGGAGATCGGCGGCGGTGATCGGCGTCTTGCGGTCATAGAGCTTGGCGAAGGCGACCTTCGAATAGGTGTCGAGGAAGGTCTGCTGGTAGATGCGTCCGACCCCCTTCATGTTGCCGACATAGAAGGTGTCCTGGCCGCCGCAATAGCCCGGGCATTCACTCTCGAACTCACCATGCGCCTCCTTGTCCAGCTTGGCCTTTTCCAGCGCCGCCAATTGGCTCTCGGTGAGCACGATACCGTCCTGGGCGACCTTGGCCTCCAGCGCCTTCAGCCGCTTCTTCATCGTCTCCAGATCGTGACGCTGCCACACCCCGCGGACGCCCGACGGCGAGACCGAGTGGCCGAGCTTGCGCATTTCGTTGGCGATGCGGGTCTGCCCATAGGCGGGATATTCCAGCGTCAGCTCGAGGATGATCGCCTCGACCTCGGGCGGCGTGCGGTTGGCCAACAGCGGCTTCCTGCGCGTCAGTTCCTGCAGCGCCACTTCGCCGCCGGTCTCGTAAAGCTCCTTGAAGCGGTAGAAGCTGTCGCGCGAATAGCCCATCATCTTGCAGGCCTGGCTGACATTGCCGAGCTGTTTCGCCAGCTCCAGCAGCCCCACCTTGGCGCGGATGATCTTTTGGTCCTTGGTCATGTCAGTGTCCTTTCTAACGCCGAGGCCGGGCGCTGCGAACCCTGACCACTCCGCGCCCGGCCTCGGCTCAAGCTTCAGCCTAGGACACCGTCTGTCAGATAAAGTTTAAACTTTTACA
>NZ_RZSA01001485.1:0-1039 GCF_003998075.1 Mesorhizobium sp. M2A.F.Ca.ET.037.01.1.1
ACCGACCCCAGAACGCGCAGCGACTTGCGTGAGGTCTTCTTCACATGGCCGTCGCCGGCGCCCATCAGCGCGCGCAGCGCCGTCGGCGCGGTGTAGAAGATGTTGACCTTGTGCTTGTCGATGACCTCCCAGAAGCGCGCCTGGGAGGGATAGTTCGGCACGCCCTCGAACATCAGCGTGGTGGCGCCGTTGGCCAGAGGTCCGTAGACGATATAGCTGTGGCCGGTCACCCAGCCGACATCGGCGGTGCACCAATAGACGTCGCCGTCATGGTAGTCGAAGACATATTGGTGCGTCATCGAGGCATAGACGAGATAGCCGGCGGTGGTGTGCAGGACGCCCTTCGGCTTGCCGGTCGAGCCGGAGGTGTAGAGGATGAACAGCGGATCCTCTGCCTTCATCTTCTCCGGCTTGCATTCAGCCTTCACCGAAGCGACTTCGTCGTGATACCAGACGTCGCGACCGGGAGCCCAGCCGACCTTGCCGCCGGTGCGGCGCACGACCACGACCTTGTTGACCATCACGAAGTTCCTGGCGGCGATGTCGATCGCCTTGTCGGCATTGTCCTTCAGCGGAATGGTCTTGCCGCCGCGCAGACCTTCATCGGCGGTGATGACGAAGGTCGATTCGCAGTCGACGATGCGGCCGGCGAGCGCGTCCGGCGAGAAGCCGCCGAAGACGATCGAATGGATGGCGCCGATGCGGGTGCAGGCGAGCATCGCATAGGCCGCTTCCGGGATCATCGGCATGTAGATGGTGACGCGGTCGCCCTTCTTGACGCCGTGCTTCTTCATCACATTGGCGAGCCGGCATACATGTTCGTAAAGCTCGTTGTAGGTGATCTTCCTGTCGTCGTAGGGATTGTCGCCTTCCCAGATGATGGCGGTCTGGTTGCCGCGCTTCTTCAGGTGCCGGTCGATGCAATTGTAGGAGACGTTGGTCTGGCCGTCCTCGAACCACTTGATCGAGACCTTGCCGTCGAACGAGGTGTTCTTGACCTTCGTGAAAGGCTTGAACCAGTCGATGCGCTTGCCGTGCT
>NZ_RZSA01001486.1:0-1037 GCF_003998075.1 Mesorhizobium sp. M2A.F.Ca.ET.037.01.1.1
AGCTCTCCTTCGCCAAGCTCTGGCATCCGGTTCTGGAGCCGATGCTAATCGGCGCGGTGCCGCTCGGCCTGGTCTTCGGGCTCGTGTTCTACGGCGTCACGCGCTGGGGCATGACCGTGTTCCGCGAGCAGCGCAAGAAGCGCATGGCCGAACGCGCCGAGAAGAAAGCGCGGCAGGGCGGACGGGAAGTGCCGGCGGAATGATCATCGGCATCGGCAGCGACCTCATCGACATCAGACGCATCGAAAAATCGCTGGAGCGGCACGGCCAGCGCTTCGTCCAGCGCATCTACACCGAGGTCGAGCAGGCCAAGTCGGAAAAGCGGGCCGCCCGCGCGGCTTCCTACGCCAAGCGCTTCGCCGCCAAGGAGGCCTGCGCCAAGGCGCTGGGCACCGGCATGGCCGAGGGCGTGTTCTGGCGCGACATGGGCGTGATCAACCTGCCGAGCGGCGCGCCGACCATGGCGCTGACCGGCGGCGCCGCCGCCAGGCTGGAGAACATACTGCCGAAAGGCCACCGGGCGCTGATCCATCTCACCATCACCGATGATTTCCCGCTTGCTCAAGCCTTTGTGATTATCGAGGCGGTGCCCGCCGAACAAGCGCCACATTGATTCCATCTGACCACGAGCGGCATGACGTTGCTCAGCGCGCGCCGAGACTCTATACCAACATCGCACAATCGAGGACGACATGAGCGTGGCTGAAAAATCGCAGAAGAAATCCGGCGGGCTCGGGGAAACCTTTTCCGTCATCATCCAGGCTCTGCTGCTCGCGCTCGTCATCCGCACGCTGCTGTTCCAGCCTTTCTCCATCCCGTCCGGCTCGATGCGGCCGACTCTGCTCGAAGGCGACTATCTCTTCGTCACCAAATGGGCCTACGGCTATTCGCGCTATTCGCTGCCGTTCGGTCCCGATATCTTTTCCGGCCGCATCTGGGGCTCGGAGCCCAAGCGCGGCGACGTGGTGGTGTTCAAGTTCCCGCCGGACCCATCGGTCGACTACATCAAGCGCGTCGTCGGCCTGCCCGGCGACAAG
>NZ_RZSA01001487.1:0-1028 GCF_003998075.1 Mesorhizobium sp. M2A.F.Ca.ET.037.01.1.1
AAAAAGAACGGTGTTGACCAGCAACTGATCCGCGACCTGGCGGGCATCCTGAACGACACCAATCTGACGGAGATCGAGGTCGAGCTCGGCGACCTCAAGGTGCGCGTGTCGCGCCAGTCGCAGGCTGTCCATGCGGTTGCCGCGCCCCTGCCCGCGATCGCCGCTCCCGTCGCCGCCGCGGCTCAGCCGGCAGCGGCCGTCGCCGCGGCGCCTGCCGATCCGTCCAAGAATGCCGTGCCTTCGCCGATGGTCGGCACCGCCTATCTGGCGCCCTCGCCCGACGCCAAGCCGTTCGTCGAGATCGGCCAGAAGGTGAAGGAAGGCCAGACGCTTCTCATCATCGAGGCGATGAAGACGATGAACCAGATTCCTTCGCCGCGCGCCGGCACGGTGACGGCGATCCTCATCGAGGACGCCCAGCCGGTCGAGTACGGAATGCCGCTGGTGGTCCTCGAGTAGGAACAGCCAAGAGATGTTCCAGAAGATCCTCATCGCCAATCGCGGCGAAATCGCGCTCCGGGTGCTGCGCGCCTGCAAGGAGCTCGGCATCCAGACGGTGGTGGTCCACTCGACCGCGGATTCCGACGCCATGCATGTGCGGCTCGCCGACGAGAGCGTCTGCATCGGCCCGCCGCCGTCGCGCGAAAGCTACCTCAACATCCACCAGATCGTCGCCGCCTGCGAGATCACCGGCGCCGACGCCGTGCATCCGGGCTACGGCTTTCTGTCCGAAAACGCCAAATTCGCCGATATCCTCGCCGCCCACAACATCACCTTCATCGGCCCCTCCGGCGACCATATCCGCATCATGGGTGACAAGATCGAGGCCAAGCGCACGGCAAAGCGTCTCGGCATTCCCGTGGTGCCCGGCTCCGACGGCGCGATCAGCGACGAGAAGGAAGCCAAGCGCGTTGCGGCCGAGATCGGCTATCCGGTGATCATCAAGGCCTCCGCCGGCGGCGGCGGCCGCGGCATGAAGGTGGCGCACACCGAAGCGGACCTCGAAGTCGCGTTGCAGACGGCAAAGT
>NZ_RZSA01001488.1:0-1025 GCF_003998075.1 Mesorhizobium sp. M2A.F.Ca.ET.037.01.1.1
CCGCGATCTCGGTGGTCGTGCCGCCGATTACCGCGTCATGCCGTGGAAGAATGGCGGCGGCACGACCACCGAGATCGCGGTTTCGCCCGACGGCGCCGGGCTCGACGATTTCGACTGGCGCGTCTCCATGGCCCGCGTCGAAACCAGCGGGCCGTTCTCCAGCTTCGCCGGCATCGACCGCACGCTGTCGGTGCTGGAAGGCGAGGGGATTGTCCTCGACATTGCCGGCCGGGCGCCGGCGCGGCTTACCGCTGACTCGGCGCCGCTCGCCTTTGCGGGCGATGTGCCGACCAGCGCCGCGCTGATCAGTGGCCCGATCACCGATCTCAACGTCATGACCCGCCGTGGCCGCATGGCCCATGGCGTCGAGCGCATGCCGCTCTCCGGCGAGATTCGCATCTCGCCGCGCGCCGACAAGACGCTGGTTCTGGCAGCCAACGCAGGCTTCAGGCTTCTCACAGACGATGCGCCGAGCCTCGGACCGCTCGATACGCTGATCCTCGATCGCCACAGCCCGGAATTGCGGCTCCAGCCTCAGGGGCAGGGGCTGCTTTTCGTGATCGCGCTCGATCGCCTTGCCGCCAACCATTAACGGCTGTTGCCAAACATGATCGCGGCGCGGGCGAATTATCGCCCGGCCCCTTGCATGTATCACGAAAAAGCCTGATTCCTTGCCCTGATCCAACCGGGGGCGAAGAGCGAGGGGCGTTAGCCCACGAGCTGTCGAAAGGGCACGCCCCTGTTGTGGTGCGCAGAACAAACTTTCGGCCGATCAGTCATGCAACCAATTGCAATTGAACCGGTTTTAGGGCCATTGCCGTGGCGGTGACGCCGCATTGCGCCCCCGCTTACGGAATTTTCAATGAACATTCAGACCAATCCCAACAAGATCGAACAGACAAGCGCCGGCTTCCCGTTGGTGACGGAAGCGCCGATACGCTCCAATTTCCTCCCTGAGGACAGGCTGCGCGCCTTGGGCGTCGCTTTAGCCAAGGGCGAGGTCAAGGACCTGTTCGGCCTCGCCC
>NZ_RZSA01001489.1:0-1022 GCF_003998075.1 Mesorhizobium sp. M2A.F.Ca.ET.037.01.1.1
GCTGAAGGTCGCACAGCGCAGCTGTGCGACCTTCGTCCGCCGCACCTAGTATCCAACGCGCAAGTCAACCCGGCCTGTTGGTTCCTCGCCACGATCGAACTTGTTGAAGTTCTCTAGCATCAGGCGCTCGGCGGCGTCGCTCACCGGTTGTGCGGCCACATGCGGTGTTACAAACGCTTTCGGATGCGCCCAAAGCGGGCTATCCCGCGGCAGCGGTTCATTGGGGAACACGTCCAGCATGGCCCAGTCGAGCTGCCCCTCATCCAAGGCGGCGACCAAATCGGATTCCACAAGATGTCCCCCTCTTCCAAGATGGACGAGAGCGCCTCCGCCCGGCAGGTGAGCAAAGAGCTCCGAGGACAGGATGCCACGCGTGTCGCTGGTAAGGGGCAAAACGTTGATGAGAATTTCGCTCTGGCCCAGGAAGGTGCGGAACTCCTTCTCGCCCACGAAGCTGTCGACGCCATGGATGATCTTTCGGGTGCGGCTCCACCCCGAGACTCGAAAGCCCATGGACGCCAGCTTTCGAGCTATGTCGGTGCCGAAAACGCCCAACCCCATAACGCCGACCAAACGTTGGGAGGGATGAACGGCCGGGTGCATCCGCCATTCGGCGGCTCCTTGCTGCCTGGCGTAGTCGCCCATCCTGCGGTGCCAGTGAAGGACACCGTAGAGGGCGTATTCCGTCATCTGCTCGCGCAGCCCGGCGTCCACCAGCCGAAATAGCGGTATATCCTTTGGGAATTCGGGATCGACAATGATCTGGTCGATGCCTGCACCGAGCGAGAAGATGGCTTTCAAGTTCTTCAATGATGCCAAAACGCCGTTCGGAATGCGCCAGATCAATGCGTGCGTGATATCCTGCGGATCGCCCATATCCGGCCAGATTCGAAACTCGATGTCCGGTCGCTCCCTGGCGAAGAGCGCTTTCCAGGGCGCCGGGTCATCGATGTTCGAGGCGAAAAGAATGGTCCGCCTTGCCATGTCAGTTTCTCCGCTCCACCCCGGGAAAGATGCAAAGA
>NZ_RZSA01000148.1:0-9458 GCF_003998075.1 Mesorhizobium sp. M2A.F.Ca.ET.037.01.1.1
TTTCTATATCCCGGAATTCCGCGCCAAGATGGACATGATCCCGGGCTCAGTGACCTATTTCTGGTTCACCCCGACCAGAACCGGTACCTTCCAGGTCCTGTGCGCCGAGCTATGCGGCCAAGGGCACCCGCTTATGCATGGCGTGGTCGTGGTCGATACCGAACAGGAGTATCTGGCCTGGCTCGGCCAGCAGCAGACCTTCGCGCAACTATCGGCGCCCCAGCAATCGGGCTCGGCGAACCAGCCGCCGGGAAAGATAATGGCGTCCAATCTGGGCGTCGCGGCAAACTCGAAACTTTCGAGGTCCGCACAATAGGGCACGGAGGTGCTCCAATGGTCGACGTCACACCCGCAGATGCCGTTCCGCCCGCCGAAGTTGGGGAGGTCGAACTCTACCATCCGCACAGCTGGTGGACGAAATATGTCTTCTCGCAGGATGCGAAGGTCATAGCGGTCCAGTACTCGGCAACGGCAACCGCGATCGGCCTGGTGGCGCTGGTTCTGTCCTGGCTGATGCGCCTGCAGCTCGGCTTTCCCGGCACGTTCGACTTCATCACGCCGGAGGCCTACTACCAGTTCATCACCATGCACGGCATGATCATGGTGATCTACCTGCTCACCGCGCTCTTCCTCGGCGGCTTCGGCAACTACCTCATCCCGCTGATGGTCGGCGCCCGCGACATGGTCTTTCCCTATGTCAACATGCTGAGCTACTGGATCTATCTGCTCGCCGTGCTCGTTCTGGTATCGAGCTTCTTTGCGCCGGGCGGACCGACCGGCGCCGGCTGGACGCTCTACCCGCCGCAGGCGATCATGACCGGCACGCCGGGCGGCCAGGACTGGGGCATCATCCTGATGCTCTCCTCGCTCATCCTGTTCATCGTCGGCTTCACCATGGGCGGGCTGAACTATGTTGTGACAGTGCTGCAGGGCCGCACGCGCGGCATGACCTTGATGCGCCTGCCGCTCACCGTCTGGGGCATCTTCACCGCCACCGTCATGGCGCTGCTCGCCTTCCCGGCGCTGTTTGTCGCCTGCGTGATGATGCTGCTCGACCGTGCCCTCGGCACCTCATTCTTTATGCCGGCGATTGTCGAGATGGGCGAGCAGCTGCAGCACAATGGCGGCAGCCCGATCCTGTTCCAGCACCTGTTCTGGTTCTTCGGCCACCCGGAGGTCTACATCGTGGCCCTGCCGGCCTTCGGCATCGTGTCCGACCTGATCAGCACGCATGCGCGCAAGAACATCTTCGGCTACCGCATGATGGTTTGGGCGATCATCGCCATCGGCGCCCTGAGCTTCGTCGTCTGGGCGCACCACATGTATGTCAGCGGCATGAACCCCTATTTCGGTTTCTTCTTCGCGACCACGACCCTGATCATTGCCGTGCCGACGGCGATCAAGGTCTATAATTGGGTGCTGACGCTGTGGCGCGGCGATATCCATCTGACCACACCGATGCTTTTCGCGCTCGCCTTCATCGTCACCTTCGTCAATGGCGGCTTGACCGGACTGTTCCTCGGCAATGTCGTCGTCGACGTGCCGCTGTCGGACACGATGTTCGTCGTCGCCCATTTCCACATGGTCATGGGTGTCGCGCCGATCCTCGTCATCTTGGGTGCGATCTATCATTGGTATCCGAAGGTCACCGGGCGGATGCTCGACGAAACGCTCGGCAAGTTCCACTTCTGGGTAACCTTCCTCGGCGCCTACCTGATCTTCTTCCCTATGCATTATCTCGGCCTGATGGGCGTTCCGCGGCGTTACGCCGAGCTCACCGACATGACCATAATGACGGAATCGGCTCATCACCTGAACTCGTTCATCTCGATCATGGCCTTCATCGTCGGCTTCGCCCAGATGGTGTTCCTGTTCAACCTGATCTGGAGCATCCGGCATGGCCGCGAGGCCGGCGGCAACCCCTGGCGGGCGACGACACTGGAATGGCAGACGCCTGAGACGCCGCCGGCGCACGGCAATTTCGGCAAGGAGCTGCCCATAGTCTATCGCTGGGCCTATGACTACAGCGTGCCGGGAGCCAAGGAGGACTTCATCCCGCAAAACGTGCCGGGCGACTTCGCGCCCTCGAGGGAGCCGGCATGAGCGTCATCGTGGTCTTTCTGCTGGTGATCGCAGGCTTTGCCGGATGGTGGCTTTCGCACCAGCGGCTGACGGCCAAGCCCTGGCTGGAGCAAGGCCTGGCCGGGGATTTCGTCGGTTTCGACCGGTCGGCGCTGCCCACCGCCAAGATCGGCCTCGGCGTCTTCCTCGCCGTGGTCGGCTGCCTGTTTTCGCTGTTCACCAGCGCCTATTTCATGCGCATGGGCCTGCCCGACTGGCAGCCGCTGCCGCTGCCGCGCCTGCTCTGGCTCAACACCGGCTTGCTGGTGCTAAGCAGCGTCGCGCTGCAATGTGCCGTCGTCGCCGCGCGCAAAGGCCAGATCGACAACGTCCGGCTGGGCCTTGCCACGGCGGGGTTCACGACGCTTGCGTTTCTCGTCGGTCAATTGATGGCATGGCGGCAACTGACCGGGGACGGCTATCTGCTCGCATCCAACCCGGCCAACAGCTTCTTCTATCTGATCACCGGCATGCATGGCCTGCACATACTCGGCGGTCTGGTCGGACTTGGGAGGACGAGCATAGGCGCCTGGGATGGAGCGCGGCCGGAGCGGGTTCGCCTCAGCGTCGAGCTCTGCGGCATGTACTGGCATTTCCTGCTTTTCGTCTGGCTCTGCATTTTCGCCCTACTGGCGGGTTGGGCCGCGACCTTCATCGACATCTGCCAACGGCTGCTGACCTAGGAGACCGGCTATGGCTGAGACGACCATGACGCATGCCAGCCAGATGGAGCCCAGGCCCGCCGGTTGGCGCGGCATTGCCGCCGATTGGGCCTCGGATCAGCGGGCGTTCAAGAACGTGTCCTGGGGCAAGGCCATGATGTGGATCTTCCTGCTCAGCGATACCTTTATCTTCGGCTGCTTCCTGCTCTCCTACATGACCGCGCGCATGTCCACGCGCGTGCCGTGGCCGAATCCAAGTGAGGTCTTTGCCCTGCGTATCGGCGGCTCGGAGATCCCGCTGATCCTGATCGCCATCATGACCTTCGTGCTGATCTCGAGCAGCGGCACCATGGCGATGGCTGTCAATTTCGGCTACCGCCACGATCGCCGCAAAACCGCGATCCTGATGCTTTTGACCGCAGCACTTGGCGCGACATTCGTCGGCATGCAGGCCTTCGAATGGACCAAGCTGATCACCGAAGGGGTGCGGCCATGGGGCAATCCCTGGGGGGCCGCGCAATTCGGCTCATGCTTCTTCATGATCACCGGCTTTCACGGCACCCATGTCACGATCGGCGTGATCTTCCTGATCATCGTGGCGCGAAAAGTCTGGCGTGGCGATTTCGACATCGGACGGCCCGGCTTCTTCACCAGCCGCCGGGGCCGTTACGAGAATGTCGAGATCATGGGCCTCTACTGGCATTTCGTCGACCTGGTCTGGGTGTTCATCTTCGCCTTCTTCTATCTTTGGTGAGGCAGCTATGGCTGAAGCAACCGCAAACGGTCTCGGACAACACGCACTGCACGCCACCCATGCGCATGATGCGCCGGCCGTCGCCACCACCGACACCCACCAGGAGCACCCGATCAAGCTCTACCTGGTGGTCTGGGCGTGGCTGTTCATCCTCAGCACATGCTCCTACCTGGTCGACTATTTCGGCATCCACGGCTATCTCAGATGGTCGCTAATCCTGATCTTCATGATGCTCAAGGCGGGATTGATCGTCGCCGTCTTCATGCACATGGCCTGGGAGCGGCTGGCGATGATGTATGCGATCATCCTGCCGCCGATATTGGTGCTGGTCTTCGTGACCATGATGGTTTTCGAAGCCGACTACACGCTGCTGACCCGTATCGCGTTTTTCGGACCTGGCCCCTGATTGCGTAATCTCTTGCAGCGTCACGCGCTCTTTTTAGGCGCGCACAGGGCGCTGTACCGCTTTGATGGGACAATGATCCTTTTCGAAAATCGATCCCGATTTTCGGGTCATCCCGCCCGGTCGAAGGTGAACGTCATGGACACGCGAACGCTTGTCATACTCGGCCTTGGTATAGGTGTTCTGCTGCTGTTAGGATTCTTCGCGCTGCCGGCATAGCGGCGCGTGGGCGCGGCATTTCAACAGCGTAGCTGCAGGGCGACCAACGACAGTGGCCTATTTGGAGAACTGCTTCAGGTAAGCGATGACGTTGGCTATGTCCTTGTCATCCTTGAGGCCGGGAAATGTCATCTTCGTGCCCTTGACCATCGCCTGGGGGGCGTGAAGGTAGGTCGTCAGGGTGGACTCGTCCCATTTGAGGCCGGACTTTCCAGCCGCGATCATGGCCGCGGAATAAGTAAAGTTGGGGTGCGTTCCGGCAACGCGCCCGATGACCCCGTGCAGAGACGGACCGACCCTGTTCTGGTCCTGGTCGGCAACGTGGCAGGCCTTGCACTTGGTGAAGACCTTCTCGCCTACGGCGGCATCTTGCGCCTGCGATGGGCTTGCGAAGAAGGTCGTAGCGGACAAGACGATAAAAAGCGCTGTTGCACGCATCGCATTTCCTCCCTGATGGTCTCGTTTTTGCGTCGGAACGATCGGCACCTCGCCGGTCCCCGCCTGCGTGCGCTGCACGCTCGAGCGGAGGATCCGGGTTTCTTCAGTGGAATTGCGGCATCTACATACCACAGAATCGTGCAAATGGATAGAAAAAGGCGAGCTTTTGCCGAGGCTTAGGTCCGCACAATGCGATGCTCGATATCATCGGCAAGGTGTTTGGGCGCCCCATGACGACCGCCGAACTGGAAAGCCCGTTCTAAGGCATGTCTCCTGAAAGGGTGATCCGGTTCGGGAAAAGACAGCCGTAAAATCAAAAACCTAAAGCGCATGGAGCGAATCTGAAAGATCGCGACGCGCTTCAGGACGCGAGGTCAAGGTGGATCGGTTTTGCAGCTTGCGGCGATCTGGCCGATCGCTTTGGAGAGACCTGCAAGTTCGAAATCGGCCTCGCCGCGCCCCGACAGGAGGCCGAAGCGCCATGACAGCGTCAGCCGGCTCGCTGAAACCAGGCGCTTGATACCGTCGTCCCCATCCCTGACCAGCATTCTCCCGCGCGGGCCGACCGACCAGCTTTCATCGGTCTTGCCGCCGTCGACAATGACGGAGATGGTGATCTTGCGGCTGGCGGAGACCGGATCCTTGAGCTGCAGCCATTCGCTCCAGCGTGGTTCGCCATCGCGTCGGCAAGCCAAGGTCAGCACCGGGCTGTAGCCCAGCGCTCCGCCCCCTGTGATGAGCTTGTTGATGGCATGCAGCGAGGCCGTTATCTGGGCGTCGCTGCCGGTGTCGACGCGCCAATTGCCGAGATCCGGCTCGGTCCGGGCGCCTCCTTCAGCCGCCGCCAAGAGGGGGGCCGGGACATCCGGCTCGGCGCGGACGCTCCCGCCGATCGCCACCAACAAGAGCGTCGCGGCAACGACTAAGCCTCTTACCATGAACCCAGCCTCACAAACGCCTCCGACCCCGCGAACGCCATCGAAAACAGATAATCTTCAATGGTTGGTATCGCCAGCGGCAGACCATCAAGACAAGTTGCGTGTGTTGCCGCGCCGCCACAATGACACAGGCCGTAATGAAAAAGGCCGCCCGAAGGCGGCCTTTCGAAATTGCGGCGCTGAAACCGGTTATCTGGCTTCCTTGGCGGCCTTCTTCTTCGGCGCGGCCTTCTTCTTCGGCTCTTCCGCCTCGGCGGCGGCGTCGCCCGCCTCTGCCTTGGCTTCGGCCTTCTTCGAGGAGGCTTTCTTGGCCGGTTTCGCCTTGGTCGCGGTTTCGGCTTCCTCGTCGTCGGCCATCAGCTCGTCCTTGCCGACCTTGACGTCGTCGACCGAGATCTGGCCGAGCAGATAGTCGACGACCTTCTCCTCGAACATTGGCGCGCGCAGCGCGTTGATGGCTTCCGGATTGCTGCGATAGAACTCGAAGGCTTCCTGCTGCTGGTTGGCCGGGAAGCGGCGCACCTGCTCGAACAGGCCACGCTGCAGTTCCTCATCCGACACGGTGACGCCGGCCTTCTCGCCGATCTCGGCGAGCACCAGTCCGAGGCGCACGCGGCGCTCGGCAAGGCGCATATATTCGGCGCGCGCCTCTTCTTCCGTGGTCTCTTCGTCGGCGAAGGTGCGGCCGGCAGCTTCGAGATCGCGATTGACCTGAGCCCAGATGTTGTTGAACTCGGCCTCGACAAGCTTCGACGGCGCCTCGAAGGAGTAGGATGCGTCGAGCTGGTCGAGCAGCTGGCGCTTCACCTTCTGGCGGGTCATCGAGCCGAACTGGTTCTCGAGCTGGCCGCGCACGATCTCGCGCAGGCGTTCGAGCGATTCCAGGCCGAGATTCTTGGCCGTCTCGTCATTGACTTCGAGCTCGCCGGGCGCCGACACTTCCTTGACGGTGACGTCGAAGGTGGCTTCCTTGCCGGCCAGATGCGCAGCCTGGTAGTTTTCGGGAAAGGTGACGGTGACCTGCTTCTCGTCGCCGGCCTTGGTGCCGATCAGCTGGTCCTCGAAGCCCGGGATGAACTCCTTGGAGCCGAGCACAAGCGGCTGGTCGGTGCCGGCGCCGCCGGCGAAGGCCTCGCCGCCGATCTTGCCGACATAGTCGATGCTCACGCGGTCGCCCTCGGCGGCCTTGCCGCTCTTCGGCTCGTAGCTGCGCGCCGATTCGGCAACGCGCTTCACCTGATCGTCGACTTCCGATTCCGGCACGTCATAGACCTGACGCGTCACCTTGATGTCGGAGAAATCCTTGATCTCGATCGCCGGGATGACCTCGTAGTTGAGGCTGAATTCGAAGTCGGAGCCGCCGGCCAGGATCTTCTCGGCCTCCTTCTCGTCCTCCGTCATGATCACTTCGGGCTGCATGGCGGCCTTTTCGCCGCGGCCGGTGATGATCGAACGGGTCGAGTCGTTGAGGATTTCGTTGACGACCTCAGCCATGAACGACTTGCCGTACATCTTGCGCAGGTGCTGCACCGGCACCTTGCCCGGGCGGAAGCCGTTGATGCGCACCTTGTCGCGGGCATCGGTCAGCCGCGCCATCAGCTTGGCTTCCATGTCACCGGCCGGCACGGTGATCTTGATCTCGCGCTTGAGACCGGAGTTGAGCGTTTCGGTGACCTGCATCCTAGAACCTTTGTTTTCAACAATGAGACTGCCAAACGGTCCTAGCCGTTTACAGCCTGCCGGTATGATGTTGCCGGAAATGGCTTTTGGTACGGAACCTGGCGATTTGACCGCTAACGCGGTTCAAACTCTCCTGAACTACGCCTTGCCAGATGCGAAATAAGTTTCTGTTTTTACTATAACTTTTCACATCTTGCAGAAGCGGAAACTCACGTTCCGTCACATTCGACACGCCTTTTGTCACAGGCTAGGCCAATTTTCAACTATCTTCGCGTCTAGCCGAATAAGCATGATCTGAGCCTCGACATTGACAGAATGATGGCTACATGGGATTGCCGGGGAAAAGCGGATGTGGCGGAATTGGTAGACGCCCTGGATTTAGGTTCCAGTGCCGAAAGGCGTGGGGGTTCGAGTCCCTTCATCCGCACCATCCTTTGCTCTTCGAGCTTCGTATGGCAGGCCACCTAAAGCTCGAAGAGCCGACCTCCGAAGCCCTGGCGAAGGAGGACCGACGCCAGGCCTTCTGCTCTATGCAGTCATCAAACCGACATTGAGGCTCTGCTAGCAGGCGGGTTTGCAGTCGACCGGCCACCCGCATGCGCATCGCGATTCTGGACAGGACTATCGTTCGAACCCTGATCGTGCTTGCGATCGCCCAGCTCATGGGCTGGGGATCGGTCGGGCTGTTGGCTATCGTCGGCAGCCAGATAGCCGCCGACCTTCAAATCAGCATAGCGGCGGTGTTCGCCGGCAATTCGGTATTTTATGTGGTCATGGGCCTGTGGGCGCCGCCGCTGGCAAAGGCTTTCAATGCCTTCGGCGCCCGCAAGGTGATGATCATGGGCACGATCCTTGCCGCTCCGGGCTTCGTGGCGCTGGCGGCCGCGCACGGGCCGGTTCTCTATTTTACCGCATGGGTCATCCTTGGCACGGCTGGGAGCGCGATGCTGACGACGGCGGCCTACATCATGCTGAACGAGGTCGCCGGCAGCAGCGCCAAGAGCGCCATTGGCGTGCTTATGCTGATGACCGGCTTGTCGAGCAGCATCTTCTGGCCCGCCGCCGCCTTCCTGTCCGGGCTGATCGGCTGGCGCATGACTTGCCTCGTCTACGCGGCGGCCATGATCGTGGTCTGCCTGCCGCTCTATGCCTTCGGCTTGCCGCGCCGGCCGCCATCGCCGAAAGCCTCGTCAACGGTTCCGGCAACCCGGAAAACTCCAGCCGTGCCGGCAGGCATCTTCCGTCTGATCGTTTCGGCGATCACGCTCAATGCCTTCGTCACGTTCGGATTCAGCGCCATACTGATCGAACTGCTTAAGGCCGAGGGACTTCCCGCCGGAGAAGCCGTCGCCTTCGGCTCGATGCTGGGCATCCTTCAGGTCGGCGCCAGGGGCGTCGATTTTCTGGGCGCTGGACGCTGGGACGGGATGACCACCGCGCTTTTCGCCGGATTGGCGCTGCCGTTCGCCATGCTGCTTCTCATTCTGGGTCACGGCACGCACTGGTCGATTGCCGGCTTCATTCTCCTCTATGGCTTGGGCAGCGGCATTCTTGCCGTGTCGCGGGCAACGATACCTCTGGTGTTCTACGACCAGGCGGCCTACGCGCGGGCCGCATCCAACATCGCTCTCCCGCTCAACCTGATTTCCGCCATATCGCCGCCATTGCTGGCCGGACTGTTGGCGCATTTTGGCAGCGAAGCCGTGCTCGGCCTCGCGATGCTCTGCTCCTGCGGCGCGTTTGTGGCCTTGCTGCGCTTGAACCGACGCCGTCCGGCTAGGGCCACTGCTGGAACCGTGACTTAAGGTGGGTCGAATGTTGACACATCTCAGTAAAGCGGCTCCTGGAACAGCGCCTTGTCGCCGTCCATCAGCGCCTTGATCTGTGCCGTGCCGTCGGATGCGAGCGCAAGCTTGATGCCGAACGGCCGCACGCGCATGTCGTCCTGGATCGCCACGCCCTCGCCTTCCGGCAAATAGAAGCGGTCGATCCCATAGTCGGGCGCGATCGTCGCGTCCGTATCACGAAGGCCCCAGCCCTCAACGACATGGCCGGCAATGTCTGCTTCGCCCTCGCCTGCCGGCGCGGGCGCCTGGCCGAACCAGGCGGTCGTCGGCTGCCAATAACCGTCGGCGCCCTTCCTGAGCCGCACCACGATCGATGTGTCCTCGCTGGAGAACTTGCCTTCCGGAATGTTGGCGATCAATTTCACCGGAATGCGCGAAATGTTGTTGTTGAGAGAG
>NZ_RZSA01001490.1:0-1020 GCF_003998075.1 Mesorhizobium sp. M2A.F.Ca.ET.037.01.1.1
GCAGGAAACAGCTCCGGAAACCGCCGAAAAGCCTGCGGCCGTGCCGTTAAAGCCATTGACGGCCGAGTCAGGCGACAAGCCCGCGCCTCCATCCATGGCCGAAAAGGCAAAACCTTCCAAGGCGATGAAGTTCAAATCCGCAAGAGCCTTGAGAGCGCCAAGCGGGAACCCGGCAAGGTCGAACTCCGCCGACAGCGCGGCTGCGGGAGCGCCGATCTATTCCGGCCTGCCGGGCGTCAGGAAACTTTACTCGCCGGGTGCGACCGGCAATATGCAGGCTACGAGCTCGATGGAGAACGTGCCGCGCGATCAGCGCATAGCCAATCTTTGCGCCAACGTCCTGAACCAGGAACTGCAAAGTGCCGACTACGCGCCGAAATGGCTGCCGACCATCCCCCTGAAGCAGGGCAATGTTCTCAACCCTCCGCAGGCCGCCTTCAGCACGACAACCCAATGGTACGATCTGAGCTTCCGCTGCGAGGTCGACGCCGATGCGACGAGGGTCCTATCCTTCAACTTCCGTGTAGGGGGATTGGTCCCGCCGGGGGACTGGACCCGGCGTCGCTTCCCCAGTCTCCGCTAGATTAGGCCGGGACACCAAGCTCCGCCAATTGCCGGGCAACCTCGTGCCAGTCGGCGCAGACAAAATCGGCGCCGGCGGCTTTCAGCCGCGCGCCGTGCTCGGGATAGGTGTGACCGCCGCCGGTATAGCCGATCGCGATCATGCCGGCAGCCACCGCGCCCTGAACGCCGAAGGGCGAATCCTCTACCACGATACAGTCGGTCGGCTTCGCACCCATCTTCTCGGCGGCGTAGAGGAAGATGTCCGGCGCCGGCTTACCGTTCTTCACCATCGAGGAGGAAAAGATCGCCTCGCCGAAGAAGCGCGACAATCCCGTGACCGACAGGCTGTGGTTGATACGCTCGACCGAGGACGACGAGGCGACGCAACGGTTTCCGGCAAGCGCGCTGAGGAATGGCGCGATCCCCGGCGTCGGCTTCAACTCCTCGGAGAAGAGC
>NZ_RZSA01001491.1:0-1019 GCF_003998075.1 Mesorhizobium sp. M2A.F.Ca.ET.037.01.1.1
GGTCTATACGCTGCAGCAGCAGGCGGACGGCAGTTTCAAGATCACCGGCTGCAGCTTGCGCGCCTCGGCCTCGGTCAGCACCTGAGCAATTCCGGGAAGGCGCGCGACGGCCGGAATTTGGCCGGGCCCACTCTCAATACCGGCGCTGATACAATGTCCAGGCCAGGCCCGAAAGTCCCCAGCTCGTCGAGGCGTCGACACGCTCATAGGCCGACCTGCAGGTCGGCACGGCCTCGACATATTGCGGCTGCCGGTCGATAGGCCCCTCGAGGATCAGCCAGGACGGACGCTCGTCGCATATTTTGTCTAGGGAGACAAACAATGCCTGGCGGCCCAAGGCGTTTGGCAAAATAATCGACGGTCATCACGGTCCGGAATTGCTGGTTGGTGGCGTAATTCGCCGGGCCGTCACGCGTCATTCTGTCCACCATCGCTGCGTAGGATCCCCGCGCGCCGGGCACCCGCAGAACGAGGCCGGCCACCCCGATGACCGCGACGGCCGCTCCAGTCCATTGTTGGACGGCGGCTGCAGGCTCGCGGGAGCCGCTAACACGGCTGGTTTGTGCCCCACCCGACACCGAGGCTTGTTCCGAGACGAGCAAGGTCTGCGCCTTTGCCTGAAATCATCCCGGCAATCTATACAATCGCAGTCGTTTCAAAATGGTTCGCGCCCTCAAGCGGAGGCTTGAGGGTCTCGGGTCGCCTCAGGACATAAACCGGTGTTCAGTAGCGAGCCCGGCCGCCGGACATGTCGAATACCGCGCCCGTGTTGAAGCTGACGGCATCGGAGCAAAGCCACAGCACCAGCGCCGCGACCTCGTCGACGGCGCCAAGGCGCTTGAGCGGACTTGCGCCGATCATGTCGCTGACGACTTGATTGCCAAGTCGCCTGATAAGGTCGGTATCGATCGGCCCCGGCGCGACGCAATTGACGCGAATATCGGTGTCATTAACTTCGCGCGACAAGGCTTTGGTGAAAGCGATGATACCTGCGCTCGCCGCCGAATAGGCTGCAAGAT
>NZ_RZSA01001492.1:0-1018 GCF_003998075.1 Mesorhizobium sp. M2A.F.Ca.ET.037.01.1.1
GGCGACATCCACGACATCGGCAAGAACCTCGTCGGCATGATGATGGAGGGCGCCGGCTTCGACGTCATCGACCTCGGCATCAACAACGCGGTCGAGAAATATCTCGACGCCATCGAGCAGCACCAGCCCGACATCATCGGCATGTCGGCGCTGCTCACCACCACCATGCCCTACATGAAGGTCGTTATCGACACGATGAAGGAAAAGGGCATCCGTGACGATTATGTCGTCCTGGTCGGCGGCGCGCCGCTCAACGAGGAGTTCGGCAAGGCCGTCGGCGCCGACGCCTATTGCCGCGACGCCGCGGTGGCCGTCGAGACCGCAAAGGATTTCATGAAGCGCAAGCACAACGTTCGCGCTTCCGCCTGACACGAGGCATCAGGATGGACCTAAAAAAAGCCGCGCCTTGCAGCGCGGCTTTTTTGTTACCAGATGATGGAAAAGGCTGCGATCAGTTGACAGTGTCCTTGACCGCCCTCGCCGTCGATTTGACGTCCTTGCCGACGCCCCGGATGGTGTTGGCGCAAGCGGTGAGCGCAAGCGCGCAGGCCAGGATGGCGATCGGCGCGACGCGTAGCAGTTTCATGAACAGTGTCTCCCTCGACAGATATTAAGCCCCGCAGCGAAAGCCGGCCCGACTTGGTCAAGACGCAAAAAACGGAACCGAATCAAACAGACAGGCTGCTCGTCATCGCCTGCGGGATGATTGCGCGCGAAGTTTTGGCCGTCAAGCAACAGCTAAAGCTCGACCATCTCGAGCTGACCTGCCTGCCGGCTGAGTTCCATTTCTATCCGGACCGCATCGCGCCGGCGATGGACAAGGCGATCGAGAAGGCCAAGGCGGAAGGCTACGATCACATCTTCGTCGGCTATGCCGACTGCGGCACGGGCGGCCTGCTCGACCGCGTCATCGAGAAGCACGGCGTCGAGCGCATGGCCGGGCCGCACTGCTTTGCCTTCTACCAGGGCATGGAGGCCTATGCGAAGGTCGCCGACGGCGACATGATGTCGTTCTACA
>NZ_RZSA01001493.1:0-1007 GCF_003998075.1 Mesorhizobium sp. M2A.F.Ca.ET.037.01.1.1
TTCATGGGGCGTCGGGCTCCGATTGCTGGACGCTTGAGCGGATGGAAATGGGGCTTGGGGGGTTAGGGGCAAGGGTCGCTTGGAGGCGACCTTCGCGTTCGTCATCCTGGGGCTTGACCCGAGGATCCATGCCGTGACGTTTGCCGAAGGACGCGACGGGCCAGAATTCTGCACCGTAGCCGCGCTCGCAGGGTATGGCATGGATCCCAGGGTCTGCGCCGCGTCGCTCCGCTCCTTGCTTCGCCCTGGGATGACGAACGCACGAGCGGATTTGCCAACCACGGGCGTCGAAGAATGCCCCTGTCTCCAGCGGCCAGGCGAAGCTTTCCGTCCTTCTCTAGGTGACATAACGCTTCCCCTGGTTATATGATAAAAGCACTCCACTAAAACGGAGGAGCCTCCGTTTATTTAGCTGGGGTCTGGCCAGTCATGGTTCAACCCCCCAATATTGCGTTGGTGGAGAAAAAAGTGCCCGAGCCCGAAATGATCGCTGAAGCGACGCGCGATGCGCCGGCGCCAAAGCCGCTGCGCGCCGATGCGCAGCGCAACCGCGACAGGCTGGTCGAGGTGGCGGCGCAGATGTTTGCCAGCGACGGCGTCGACGCCTCGCTGGAGGAGATCGCCAAGCGGGCAGGGGTCGGCATCGGCACGC
Organism: Mesorhizobium sp. M2A.F.Ca.ET.037.01.1.1; assembly: GCF_003998075.1. Classification (NCBI taxonomy): domain Bacteria; kingdom Pseudomonadati; phylum Pseudomonadota; class Alphaproteobacteria; order Hyphomicrobiales; family Phyllobacteriaceae; genus Mesorhizobium; species Mesorhizobium sp. M2A.F.Ca.ET.037.01.1.1. Next base: position 653 of record NZ_RZSA01001493.1, read on the forward strand.
TCTACCGCCATTTCCCGACGCGCGAGCATCTGGTCGAGGTGGTCTACCGCCGCGAGGTGGAAGGCCTCTGCCACGCCGCTGACGAACTTGCCCACGAGCATCCGGCCGACGTCGCGCTGGAGCTCTGGATGCAGCGCTTCGTCGACTACATCGCCACCAAGCGCGGCCTCGCCACCAGCCTGCGCCTGTTGCTCACCGCCAATTCGACGCTGTTCTCCGACACGTCGGGCCGCGTCTCCGGCGCCATGCGAAGCCTGGTCCAGGCCGCCGCCGCCGCGGGAAAAATCCGCGCCGACGTTGACGCCTCCGATGTCATGCATGCGCTCGGCGGCATCTACTCCGCGCCCAATACGCC
>NZ_RZSA01001494.1:0-1006 GCF_003998075.1 Mesorhizobium sp. M2A.F.Ca.ET.037.01.1.1
TGAGATTGACGAGCGTCGCGCTCAGCGGCTTCGGCGCGCGCATCGAAAGGATACCGGCGGTGACGCTGGCGGTGCTCAGCACCACGAAAAGGCCGATGATGAGAATGCTGATTTCGTGGCGCATCAATCGTCTCGGTCGGGGCGCGGATTGAGCGCCAGAAGCTCGGCGCGGGCGCGCTGGAGGAAGGCGCGCCGCTCTTCGCCCGGCCCCACAACGACGGGCGCGCCGAAGACGACGCGGCAAAGCAGCGGCACAGGCAGGAACTGGCCCTTGGGCAGCACGCGCGACATGTTCTCGATCCAGCAGGGGATCAGCTCGACGTCGGGCCGCGCCATCGACAGATTGTAGAGGCCGGAACGAAAAGGCAGCAGCTCGTCGCTGGTGTTGCGGGTACCTTCGGGGAAGATGATCAGCGAATGACCCTGGTCGAGCACGGAGAGCATGATCGAGATCGGGTGCTCCGCTTCGCTCGTCCAGGTCCGACTGATCAGCACGGAAGACAACATGTCCTGCGCGATAAAGCGGCGAAGCCGCGACTTGCCCCAATATTCGGCCGCGGCGATGGCGTGCGTCTTGGCACGCTCCGTCTCGCTGAGGCAGGCCGAGAGCAGGATGAAATCGCCGTGGCTGGTGTGGTTGGCGAAATAGATGCGCTGCCGGTCGGATGGCTCGCTGCCGCTCCAGATCGGCCGCACGCCGGTGACCGCCCATGCCATCGCCGACAGGCCGACCGAGGTTACGGTCTGCAACAGCGTGTAGGTGCGCAGCGAAAGCTTGCTCATCTCGGCATCCAGAATCCGGCGGTGAGGAACGCGACGACGAAGACCGCGAAGGCTATCCGCTGCCGGGCCAGCAGGCGGCGTGTTCCGGCGATGCGATCGTCGAGCGGGCGTGGCGTGGCCGGGGCGGGCTTCAACCGCATGCGCGCCAGCATGTCGTCGACCGCGGCGCCTCCTGATATCTCGTCGCCATGCGTCGCCATCAGCCGGAACAGCAGAGCATCGA
>NZ_RZSA01001495.1:0-994 GCF_003998075.1 Mesorhizobium sp. M2A.F.Ca.ET.037.01.1.1
CGGCATGGCCGAGCAGGGGCTGCGCACCGCCTGCATCACCAAGGTGTTCCCGACCCGCTCGCACACGGTCGCCGCGCAAGGCGGCATCGCCGCCTCGCTCGCCAATATGGGCCCCGACAACTGGCAGTGGCACCTCTTCGACACCGTCAAGGGCTCGGACTGGCTGGGCGATATCGATGCGCAGGAATATATGGTGCGCGAGGCGCCCGCGGCGGTCTACGAGCTCGAGCATTACGGCGTGCCGTTCTCGCGCACGGAAGAGGGCAAGATCTACCAGCGGCCGTTCGGCGGCATGATGATGAATTTCGGCGATGGCCCGCCGGTGCAGCGCACCTGCGCGGCGGCCGACCGCACCGGCCATGCCATGCTGCACACGCTCTACGGCCAGTCGCTGAAGAACAACGCGCAGTTCTTCATCGAATATTTCGCGCTCGACCTGATCACCGAGCCGGACGGCACCTGCACCGGCGTGGTGGCCTGGAATCTCGATGACGGCACCATCCACCGCTTCTCGGCCAAGATGGTGGTGCTGGCGACCGGCGGCTACGGCCGCGCCTATTTCTCCGCCACCTCGGCGCATACCTGCACCGGCGATGGCGGTGGCATGGCGGCTCGAGCCGGGCTCGCGCTGCAGGACATGGAGTTCGTGCAGTTCCATCCGACCGGCATCTACGGCGCCGGCTGCCTGATCACCGAAGGCGCGCGCGGCGAGGGCGGCTATCTGGTCAATTCCGAGGGCGAGCGCTTCATGGAGCGCTATGCGCCGTCCGCCAAGGACCTCGCCTCGCGCGATGTGGTCTCGCGCTGCATGACGATGGAGATCCGCGAAGGCCGCGGCGTCGGGCCGAAGAAGGATCACATCTTCCTGCATCTCGACCATCTCGACCCGGCGGTGCTGCATGAGCGGCTGCCGGGCATTTCGGAATCGGCGAAGATCTTCGCCGGCGTCGACCTGACCAAGGAGCCGATCCCGGTGCTGCCGACGGTGCACTAT
>NZ_RZSA01001496.1:0-991 GCF_003998075.1 Mesorhizobium sp. M2A.F.Ca.ET.037.01.1.1
GGTCGATCTGTGGGTTTCCGACGATGGCTCGACGGACGCCACGGTCGCAATCGTCGAGGCTTGGCGATCCCGCTGGAACAAGGGCTCCGTTACGTTGGTGGAAGGCCCGCGAAAGGGTTTCGCCGCCAATTTCCGCTCGATGATCATCGATCCCCGCATCGATGCCGATTACTATGCCTTTTGCGACCAGGACGACATCTGGGAGCCGGATCGGCTGGAGAGCGCCATCCGCTGGATGGAGGGAGAGAATAGCGACATGCCGCTCCTGTTCTGCTCGCGCACGGCGACCATTTCGGAGGCCGGCATCCCAGCAGGCTATTCGCCGCTGTTTCGCCGCCCGCCGTCTTTCCGCAACGCGCTGGTGCAAAGCATCGCCGGCGGCAACACCATGCTCTTCAACCGCAAGGCGCGCGACCTCCTGGCGAAAGCATCGGCAAGGACCGAATTCGTCAGCCATGACTGGTGGGCCTATCTCATCGTCACCGCCGCCGGCGGCAAGGTCCGCTACGAGCCGCGGCCGCTGGTCAGATACCGGCAGCACGCGGCGAACCTCGTCGGCGCCAATGTCTCGTGGAAGGCAAGGCTTTCACGGCTCGGACGGCTGTTTCAGGGCCAGTTCGCCACCTGGACCGACAGCAATCTCAGGGGCCTTGCCGTCAACCGCGACCTCATCGCGCCCGATCCCGCACTCTGCCTTCGCCTGTTCATCAGGGCGCGCAAGGGCAGCACCTTCAGGCGCTTCCGCCTGCTCGGCAAAAGCGGCGTCTACCGGCAGACATTGATGGGCACGCTCGGGCTTTACCTTGCTTTCCTTTCGCGCCGGATCTGAACCGTGACGGCAAAGCGGGTCCTTGATCTGGTTGTCGGGGCGGTGATGCTGGCGCTAACGTCGCCGATCGTGCTGGTCGCGATGCTGGCGATCCGGGCGACGTCGGCCGGCCCGGCCATCTTCTCGCAGACCCGCGTCGGCCGGGAAGGAACCCTCTTTTCC
>NZ_RZSA01001497.1:0-989 GCF_003998075.1 Mesorhizobium sp. M2A.F.Ca.ET.037.01.1.1
GGCTGACGGTGGGAGCCCCAAGCGGCGCGATCGGCCTCAGTCGTCCGGGCAGCGGCGGCATCGCCTCGGCCGGCGTTTCGGAAACATCGACCGTCAGCATCTTTTTCTCCTGGATCGCGATTGGGAAGGACGCCGCGGGGACGATCCTTTGCGAACGCTACGGGTTCCAGTAACTGGAAGGTCAAGAGGGATATTCGCGGGCGGAAGCTGCCCCGACCGCGGTGACTTTTTTTAGTGTTTTTGTCCGGATGGCGCAAAAAGCGATCCTGGGCCGCCGGCCGATCGGCTGGTCCACAACATTTCCGGCCTGCCTGTTTCGAGGTTTGCCGAATAGTCGCATTTTGACCCCAATCGGCCTCTAGCCGGCTGAAGATGTCGTTTCCGTTGTTCACGGTTTCTTGACAGGGGCCGGAAAAACGGGCAGCAAAGCGGGTGAGGGAGAGCATTTTTACCGTGGCGAAGAACCATGGAGGGCTCTTTTTTCGTGTGAACCGTCGCCAAATCGGCGATTGGTGGAGGGATTGGTTAACCATCTTTGTCCATCTTTTGAATCAATCGGCAACAGACGCGTGAAGGTGCAGGGGGCACCGGCGAACTGTGATCGTGACGGGTGCCAGGTGCGAAAACCGGCATGCCGATTGAGAGTGGTCGTATGGCGTTTTTGCGTTTGAAAAACCGGGGTGACGCTCCTCATGGGGAGGTAACTTCGAAAAAGTCTGGTCATCGTTGGGTCCTGGTGCCTGCTGTCGGCGCCGCCCTCGCTTTATGGTCCGCCGCCACCTTGGCGGGGCTCTATTCGGTGAGGACCTCGCTGACCGCCGCTTCCAACGGATTGCCGCAGGGCATGCGCACCATCGCGCTTGGCGACCAGCGCCGGCAGATCGCCAATACCTGGGCGCCGCATCTTGGCGTCTATGGCGGCTACAAGGCGGGCTCGCTCACCAGCGGCTGCGATGCCGGCTGCTTCAGCCTCGCGACAAGCTTCAGGC
>NZ_RZSA01001498.1:0-987 GCF_003998075.1 Mesorhizobium sp. M2A.F.Ca.ET.037.01.1.1
ATCTGTGACAGCGCCTCCTTGAGCTTGGCGTCGAACTCCGGATTGGAGTAGGCCGTCTCGTTCCAGGCCTCGCCCGAGCGGTAGCCGAGCGCCAGAACCTGGACACCGAGCGGGCGCATGTACCAGATGGTCATGGAATAGGGATATTTCGTCCAGTCGTTCCAGAAGGTCGAGCCAGGCAGCACGGTGCGCTTCACCTTGATGCCGGCATCGCGCAGCTGGCCGGCGATGGCGTCGCCGGTGTTCTTCTGCCATTCGTCCTCGACCGTGATCAGCTCATGCTCGAAGTCGGCCTGGCCGGCTTCCGCCATCAGCTTCTTGGCGCCGGCCGCGTCGCGCTCCTTCTTGGGCAGCGGATAATATTCGGGATGGATCGGGGCGACGTGATGGTTCTCGCCGACCGTGCCGCGGCCGTTGTAGCCGAGCTGCATGACCTGGCTGTTGTCGACCGCCATCTGCAGCGCGTTGCGCACCCGCTTGTCGTCATAGGGCTTATGCGTGACGTTGGTGCGGGCAACCAGCGTGGTCGCGGTCGCGACCTCCGACTTCACCAGGCCCATCTTGTCCAGCGGGTCGATATAGTCGGCCGGCGTTTCGAAATCGAGGTCGACCTCGCCCGAATCGAAGGCATTGAGCGTGGCGTTGAAGTCGGTGCCGTAGTCGATGAACTCCACCCCGTCGAGCGGCGCCTCGCCGCCCCACCATTTGCCGTTTTCGCGGCGCTTGACGACCGCCTTCTGGCCGACATCGTAGGAGACCAGCTCGAAGGCTCCGGTGCCGATCGGCTTCTTGATCGGGTCGGCGCCATCCTTGTCGAAGTCGCGATGCACGACCAGCGCCGGATAGTCGGTCAAGCCCGGGATGATGGCGATATCGGCTTCGACGAGCTTCAGCTTGACCGTGTGGTCGTCGACCTTGGTGATGGCGCCATCCTTGGCCTTGCCGGTCTTGGTGTCGATCAGCGCGCCGACGCGGGCGGCCATGGAA
>NZ_RZSA01001499.1:0-985 GCF_003998075.1 Mesorhizobium sp. M2A.F.Ca.ET.037.01.1.1
TTCCGAAGCCGTCCTGGGGGTCACCTCCTCGATTACGGGATCGTCTACCGGGATCAGCGGATCGCCCGGGAAGAGCGGTTCGGCTGGCAGCGGCGTCGCGTCGCGATAGATGCGCTCCCAGCCGCCCTGATGCTGCAGGCCGCGCGCTTCCAGCCAGCATCTCAGCCGCGCCGGCTCGGTGTGCGGGCTGGTGTAGAACCACGGCCGCATGATGCCGGCATTGCGATAATGCGCGAGCAGCGCGTCGAGCTGTTCCTCGGTCGCCGGACCATCGACGCCGATATTCTTCACGCAGTTGAAATGGATGAACGGGATCGTCGTGCAGGTGGTCCAGACCAGATCGCCCTCGCTCGCGATCGACAGCCCATGCCGTGCCGCGAAATCGGCGGGCGCCGCGTCGTAAAGGTCGCGCCAGGCCGCGACTTCGGCGCGCTCGATGGTGCGGCTGATGTCACGCGACACCTCCTCGATCGCGATTTCCGGGGGGTGCGTCTCCAGCGGCACGACTGGCTCGAGTTCCGAGAGGGCGGCGGTCGACATGGCATGCTCCTCCGATATGCCTTACAGTGTAAGATTAGCGGACGATAATATGCTGCAGCCTGTTGTCAAGCAGGATTAGCGGCACCTTACAAATCCGTGAGTTGGAATCACGCTATCGTGAGGCTAAGCCTCTCCCAGAGGGGCTTTTCGAAGACGATTCACTTTTGCCTCGGCAGGGATCGGGGCGCAGGGAAAAGGGTTGAGATGACCGACGTCTGCACTCAAGGACTGGATACCGGCTTTGTCGGCCTGGGTTATGCCAAAGTGGCATTTCTGGGCATCGTGCAGGGCATCACCGAATTGCTGCCGATCTCGTCCACGGCGCATATGCGCATCGTGCCGGCGGTGCTCGGCTGGCAGGATCCCGGATCGGCGTTCTCGGCCGCGATGCAGCTGGCGGCGCTGGCGGCGGTGATCAGCTATTTCTGGAGCGATGTCAGGGACG
>NZ_RZSA01000149.1:0-9433 GCF_003998075.1 Mesorhizobium sp. M2A.F.Ca.ET.037.01.1.1
GCCGTGGAGAACTCGCCGAGCTGCATGGCGAGACCGCCGTCGCCGACGATCGCCGTGACAGGCCGGCCCGGAAAGGCGATGCCGCCCGCGATCGCATAGCTCAAACCGCAGGACATGGAGGCGAGCGCGCCCGAAACGCCGAAAGCCTGTCCCGCGCGGAGATCGACATGGCGCGCGGCAAGTTCCGTGTTCTGGCCGGAATCGGTCGCCAGCACCGTATTCTCGGCAAGGCGCTCGCCGAAGGCGCGCACGACGCGTTGCGGCTTGAGCGGATGGGCCAAGCCATCTTCCGACTGGCGCATCATCTCGCGCCATTTCTGCATCGAGCTCTGCGCGGTCGCCAGGAATGCGCCGTCGCCCTTCTGCTTCAGCCGCTTGTTGAGGGCGCGCAAGGTCTCCGCCGCATCGCCGACCAGACCGGCCTCGACCGGGAAGCGCAGGCCGATGCGCTGCGCGTCGCAATCGATCTGGACGCCAAGGGCTTTGCCAGGCTGCGGATAGTACTCGATATAGGGGAAGGTCGAGCCGACGATGAGGACGGCGTCGCACGTCTCCATCGCCTCCTGCGATGGCAAGGTGCCCAGAATGCCGATGCCGCCCGTGGTGTAGGGATGGTCGTCCGGCAGCACCGCCTTGCCAAGCAAGGCCTTGACGATCGGCGCCTGCAGCAACCGGGCCGTTTCTTCGAGCTCGGCCGCCGCCCCGATCGCTCCGCGCCCCGCCAGGATCGCCACGCGCCGCGCGTCGTTGAGGATTGCCGCCGCTTTGTCCAGCTCCACATCCTGCGCGAGGCAATGCGGAGCGAACATGTCTTGCGGCGTGTGCGCCGGCCGGTTGCGCTTGGATCGCTTGGCCGCGTCGGCGGGCTGTTCCTGGATATCGCTGGCGATCGAGAGATGCGCGACGCCCTTGCGGGCGAGCGCCGTGCGGCAGGCGAGGCTTGCCACGTTTTCCATATGCGCCGCGTCCGAGACCTGGACGTTGTAGACGCTGACGTCGTTGAAGACGCGGGTAAGATCGACATCCTGCTGCGTGAAAGTCTCGATCAGGTCATGGAACTGCATGCCGGTGATCGCCAGCACCGGCGCCTGGTCGAGCTTGGCGTCGTAGAGGCCGGTGAGAAGATGCGTGCCGCCGGGCCCGGATGTTGCGAGGCACACCCCGAGCTTCCCTGTCCATTTGGCGTAGGCGCAAGCCATGAAGGCGGCCGATTCCTCGTGCCGCACCTGGACGAAGGATATCCTGTCCTGGTTCTTGCGCAGCGCTTCCATGACGCCGTTTATGCCGTCGCCAGGCAACCCGAACACGACTTCGACGTTCCAGGCAATCAAGGTGTCGACGAGAATTTCGGCTGCATTTTGCATGGCGAGGCTCCGCTGTTGGCTTTCCGAACCAGCGAGGCTGCGGTTGGTTCCCTCGCCGGATCGAGGCGGCTCAAGACCAAAAGGAACCCGATTGCGCAGGGTTGGGCGCCCACTGCACTGTGGGCGCATGAGGAGGCGTCCATGCAAGAACCTGTTTTCTGCGATACTTCGCTTTTGCGGGTCGCCTATCTGAGCGGTGGATCCGAGGATGGACCGCCTGTGCTGCTCCTCCATGGTTGGCCGGATGATGCGACGACTTTTGCGGATGTGGCGCCATCGCTTCAGGCCGCGGGCCTCCGAACCTTCGCGCCATGGCTGCGCGGATTTGGGAAGACCTCGTTCCACTCCGATCAAACGATGCGCTCAGGCGAGATCGCCGCCATGGCGCAGGACGCGCTCGATTTTGCCGACGCCATCGGCCTCGAACGGTTCGCGGTTGTCGGCCATGACTGGGGCGCGCGTATCGCCTATCTGCTCGCCTCCGTCTTTCCGCAGCGCATAACATGCTGCGCGGCGCTTTCGCTGGGGTGGCAGCCCGGCCCGCCTCCGACGCCGCCTTTGGAGCAGACGAAAGCCTTCTGGTATCAGTGGTTCATGGCGACCGGGCGCGGCGAAGAGTTCGTGCGGCAGCACGGTCGCTCCTTCGCGCGTTTCCAGTGGGACAGTTGGAGTCCCCCAGGCTGGTTCGACGACGCGCTGTTCGAACGGGTGGCGAGGTCCTTCGAAAATCCCGACTGGCCGGATGTCACGCTGCATTCCTATCGCGTGCGCTGGGGCGAGGCGGATCCCGACCCGCGCTATGCTGAACTTGCGCGCAAGCAAATTGAGGCGGAGGTCATCTTGGTGCCGACATTGGTCCTTCATGGCGACGACGATCGCGTCGTTCTGCCGGATTCCTCCGAAGGCAAGGAGCCGTATTTTACCGCCGGTTATGAGCGTGTGCTCCTGCCGGGTGTCGGTCATTTCCCGACGAGGGAAGCTCCTGGCCAGGTCCGGGAGAGGCTGGAGAGATTCCTGGTCGACTTCGGCAGGCAATAAAGCATGTCTCCCGAAGTGGGAACCGGTTTCGGGATAAAGACATGCGTAAGATCAAAAAACCTAAAGCGCATGGAGCGAATCTGAAAGATCGCGACGCGCTTTAGGCGACGTCGACTTCCGGGTTCGGGAAAGCTGCATCGAAAGGAGGTTCGTCGGTCCAGCGGAGAAGCGAAGCAGGAACCTTTTTTCCGTCAGTGGGTTAGTGGAGGCATTAACCCATGTTAGGGCGCGGCCGTGGCACGGAAGGTTCGTGAAGCACTGAGATCGGAACAGACGCTGTCCGAGACGACAACGCCGGAACGCGAGACGACCGTCGCGTTGGAGGCGCTGGGATCCAAGGAAGCGCCTTCCCGAATGCTGGAATTGGCGCGAAAGCTGGACGCCGCGATCGCGTTGCGTGCGCGCAAGGCCCGTCCCAATTGATTTTCAACTGACGACGCTCTGATCGCGCCGACCCGGAACAATCAGGGCCGGCATCCGTTCGCCTGTGAACCCTCCATGGGCAATCGGATGAAAAGCCTGATTCAAAGCCTGATGGCCGAGTTCCTGCCGCGCTGGTGGCGCCGAAAATCTCGCATCCCTGCGCCGCGAGAGATGCCCGTGCGTGCATCGTCGCGGGTAACGCCGGACCGTTCCCAGGCAAGCGGGGCAGGGGATGGGTCGGACGCCGTTCAAAAATAGTTCGAGCTGGGGATGCCCGCTCCACCGGCTGGAACATTCGCCCTGATTGCTCGTTCGGCAACATCATTCAGCGAGCACAAGGGACACCGACAATGCCGAAGAAAGCTTCCCCGGCCGACGCTACAGCCGTGGCTGAGATTCACGACCAGAAACTTGTCCGCGGCAGTGGCGGCGAGCTGCATCAGGTGGCCGAAGGCAAGGTCGAGGTGCAGACGACGGCGCTTGGCGCGCCGATCGCGGATGACCACAACACGTTGAAGATCGGCGACCGCGGTCCCACGCTGATCGAGGATTTTCATTTCCGCGAAAAGATCTTCCATTTCGATCATGAGCGCATCCCCGAGCGCGTCGTCCACGCGCGCGGCTACGGCGCCCATGGCTTCTTCGAGACGTATGAGTCGCTCGCCAAGTACACCAAGGCCGATATCTTCCAGCGGCCCGGCGAGAAGACACCCGCCTTCGTTCGTTTCTCGACCGTCGCCGGCAGCAAGGGGTCCTTCGACCTGGCGCGGGATGTGCGGGGCTTCGCCGTGAAGCTCTATACCAAGGAGGGCAATTGGGACCTCGTCGGCAACAACATCCCGGTCTTCTTCATCCAGGATGCGATCAGGTTTCCGGATATGGTCCATGCCGTGAAAGAGGAACCGGACAGGGCGTTCCCGCAGGCTCAATCCGCGCATGACAATTTCTGGGATTTTATCTCGCTCACGCCGGAATCGATGCACATGATCATGTGGATCATGTCCGATCGCGCCATTCCCCGGTCGTTCCGGTTCATGCAGGGTTTTGGCGTGCACACGTTCCGTCTTGTCAACGCCAAGGATGAATCGACCTTCGTCAAATTCATCTGGAAGCCGAAGCTGGGCATGCAGTCGGTGGTCTGGAACGAAGCCGTGAAGATCAACGGCGCCGATCCCGATTTCCACCGCCGCGACCTCTGGAACGCCATCCAGTCGGGCGATTTTCCGGAGTGGGAGCTCTGTGTCCAGCTCTTCGACCAGGATTTCGCCGACAGTTTCGACTTCGACATCCTCGATCCGACCAAGATCATTCCCGAGGAGATCATCGAGCCGATCCCGGTCGGGCGGCTTGTCCTCGATCGCATGCCTGAGAACTTCTTCGCCGAGACCGAACAGGTTGCCTTCATGACGCAGAACGTGCCGCCAGGCATCGACTTTTCCAACGATCCCCTGCTGCAGGGACGCAACTTCTCCTATCTCGACACGCAGCTCAAGCGCCTGGGCAGCCCCAACTTCACCCACCTTCCCATCAACGCGCCGAAATGTCCCTTCCATCATTTCCAGCAGGACGGTCACATGGCGATGCGCAATCCCGCCGGCCGCGCCAACTATCAGCCGAATTCCTGGGGCGAGGGGCCGCGTGAGTCACCCGAGCGGGGCTTCCGCTCCTTTGCCGATGCGGAGGAGGGGCAGAAGGTCCGGCTGCGGGCGGAGAGCTTCGCCGATCACTACAGCCAGGCCCGGCAATTCTTCCTCAGCCAGACCGAGCCTGAGCAGCGTCATATCGGGATGGCTTTGACGTTCGAACTGAGCAAGGTCGAGACGCCGGTCATCCGCGAGCGGATGATCTCCCATCTGCTCAACATCGACGAGACGCTGGCGACCACGGTCGCCGACAAGCTCGGCATCAAGACCATGCCGGCCCCTGCCGACGCCGCTGTGCCGACACGCGATGACCTCGAGCTGGCGCCCGCGCTCAGCATCATCAACAACGGGCCGGACAGCTTCAAGGGCCGCAAGATCGGCGTGCTCGTCAGCGACGGCATCGATTCCGGCTTGCTGCAAGCGGTGCGGGATGCGGCGCAAGCCGAAGGCGCCAAGGCGGAAATCGTGGCGCGCCGGGTGGGCGGTGTCGAGGCAGGCGATGGCAGCTGGATCGAAGCCAATCACATGATCGACGGCGGTCCTTCCGTTCTCTTCGATGCGGTCGTGCTGCTCGTTTCCGAGGAAGGCGCCGAGATGCTGTCCAGGGATGCTGCGGCAAAGGACTTCGTGTCCGATGCCTTCGCGCATCTGAAGTTCATCGGCTTCGTCGCGGATGCCGGACCTCTGCTGGCAAGCGCCGGGGTAGCAGCCGATGCGGATGAGGGGCTCATCGAACTCACGGGCGGCGATTCCGCGCGCTCATTCGTCGAGGCTTGCCGCAAGCTGCGGCTTTGGGCGAGGGAAGGTGCCGTCAAACTCTGATTTTCGCGGGAACATTTCGAGCGCCTGCCGGTTCGAAAGAAGATCGCCCTCCCTCCAGCGATCCAGGGTCCCATCAAGACCTGACAAGGCCCGTTGCCGCATGCAGGCAGCGGGCCTTCTCTATCTGCCGATATTCGGTTGCGGCGAGCCTACAAAACCGGGCCCGACGGGAACAAGCGGATGCCTGCGGGGTTGCTTTCGAGAGAAGGGAACTGTCAGCAGGAGGCCGCAATGAGCGAGGCCATGACCACCTCAAATCACGAAGTGATCCGAGCTTGGATCGAGGCGCGCGAAGGCCGACCTGCAGTTGTCGCGACGCCGGGGAAGGCTGCAACGCTGCGGGTCGATTTCGGCGCCGGCGACGAAGATCTGAGGCCGATCGAATGGGAGGATTTCTTCAAGGTGCTGGACGACAACAACCTGGCGTTCGTTCACCAGGACATGACAGCGGAGGGCAGCACCAGCCGTTTCAATAAGTTCGTGCCGCGCGAGTAGCCATTCGGGAGCAACGGATTTCGACTGTCACTGAGCCCCCGGCATCTTGCTGGCGTCCTGTGGATTCTTCGTGATGCCGGCAGCTGGCGAGCTATCCTGCGGCGCATTCCCGCCCTGGTTTTGTTCGGGCGTGCGCTTCCATGGCGCCGAAGATGAGCCGCTGTCGACACGAATGAAGACCCAGTAACATGCCAGCAGCACGATCAAGGTCAGTATGAGCGGCAAAACAACACGTCTCATGCCGATTCCTTCCTGGCCTTTGTCGAGGGCAAGCCGGTCCGAGTGTCTGGGTGTCTGGCTCAGGCTCCCCGCCGTCGCGCCGCCTCGCGCTCGACATCGTCAGCCGAATAATCGCCGGCAGCCGGGTCGAATGCTGTCCATCCGTCCGCTTGGTATTCACTGCGGCGGTCGGCGATGTCGACCGATGCGGAGCTGCGGAGAACTTCACGGGCTTCCGAAGCGAGGTCGTCCTCGACACGAGCCGTCACCAGCGTGCCGCCGCGGCGGACGCCTTCGGCATAGACATGCGCGTCCTGCTCCGGCACGCCGGCGTCGGTCAGGCTGCCGATGATGCCGCCGGCCGCGCCGCCCACAATCGCCCCGGCGACGGCGCCCGCGGCCGTCGCCGCCAGCCAGCCGGCCGCGACCACCGGCCCGACGCCCGGTATCGCCATCGCGCCCAGGCCCGTTGCCAGGCCGCCGGCGCCACCCACGACCGCGCCGATGCCGGCGCCGCTGGCGGCATCCTCGGCTGCGGGGGATTGCGTGTTCCTATGCCAGCCGCGGGCATTGTTGGCCATGATGCTGATGTCGGATGACGGAACGCCGGTGGACTCCAGCGCGCCCACGGCGTCGGCGGCATCGTCATAGTCGTCGAACAGGGCGGTGATCGTTTGCATGTCGGTTCTCCTGTCTACTGTTGGCCGGCAAAGACGTTGCCCTGGTAATCGAGCGCGACGGAGGTGCCTTTGCCGTCCTTCGTCGCCTGGCCGCGCCAGATGCCCTGTTCGTCCTTGGCGAGGGCGGAGACGTCCGCATAGCCGGCGTCCTGGATGCGCTTCTTCGCCTGCGCTTCGGTGAAGCTGTTCGCGCCGGGGACCGGAGCGGGTGGTTTGGGCGTCGATGCCGATTTGACCGCCGGCGTGCTCGCGCTGGCGCCTGCGATCTTCTCGATCATGTCCTGATGCATCTTCAGCGTCGGCAGCGTCTCCGCTGCGAAAGATTTGAGGGCAGGATTGTCTCCATCCTTGGCGTAGGCCCCGAACAGGCCGACGGCGTCGGCATGCGCCTTACGCTGCATCTCGACGTAAGGCTGGTCCAGCGAAGCCGTCGTGCTCTGCAATCGTTCCAGATCGCTCTTATGAGCGGCATCGGATTGCGCCGGCACCTGCAGCTTCTGCTCGCCGGCGATCTTCTGCAATTTGGCGTTCGCCGCGCCGTGATCGGTGATCATGCGCTTGGCAAAATCCTTGATCTGCTGATCCTTCGCATTGTCCTGCGCGATCTTGCTCGAATCCACTTCGAACATCCCGCCTATCGCAGCCTTGTTGACGAAGGTCTGCGCGTCGTCGGCCGCGAAGGCAGGGAGGGCAAGCATCAGCGCGGCGGTCGCCGATGGGATAAGGAATATCCGCATGCTCATGGGGCAAGGCTCCTTTGGTCTTGGTGGCACCGAACCACCGTTCCGGCCCTTTGTTCCCCAACGACCTCGTTTCCATGACGTAAAAAATCGCCCGGCCGTGGCGGGGCGGATCTTGGGTTGGATCCGCTTGGGTGCCGAAGGTGCCTGGACGACAAATCCGGCAGCGTCAGCCGCCACGCTGGCTCTGCAGCCGATGACGGCAACAAACCTCGTATCGGGCCAATCGTTCGATGAATTTTCCGGCGCACTGGCCAAAAACATCATTTGTTATTGCGACTTGGCAAATCGAGGCCGGTCGGCGCGAGCGCTTTTCGAAAAATGTGGCAAGCGCCTGCCTTGATGGAACGGAGGACTTTAGTCGGAGTTTAGCGGCAGACAACGCGATGGAGAAATCCAACATGGAATATGCTGCCGAAAATCTTTGTCCTGAAATCGCCGAACGGGAACGGTGCGCGGCCATGGCCGAGGCGCAAGCGAGGGAATTTGAACGCATCAAGATGTATCCCGTGGCACGCGCAATGCGCGCCTTGGCCTGCCGCATCAAAGAGTCCAGCCTGACACAGGAATTCGACACGCGAACTGCTCTCGCGATATCGCCGCGATTTGAGGGTCATATGCTTTGAGCGCGCTCTCACCGATCTCGGCGAAAGCCGTCCATATTTGCGTGGACATGCAGCAGATGTTCACGCCGCCGTGGCCATGGGCGGTCGATTGGCTGCCCGTGATCCTGCCACAAGTTCAGAGGCTGGTGCGCAAGCGACCAGAAGCCACGATCTTCACCAGGTTCATCCCCGCGCGAAATCCGGGCGAGGGCCACGGCCAGTGGAAACAATATTATGAGCATTGGGCGGACATGACGATCGCAAGGGCCGGCAAGGAGGCGGTGGACCTTCTGCCCGAGCTTGCCGTCCATATCCCGCCGGCGCGCGTGTTCGACAAGCCGATCTATTCGCCGTGGCTGAGCGGCGAACTCGCTGGTGTGCTTCAGTCCGAAGGCGTCGAGGAGGTCATCGTCAGCGGCGGTGAGGCCGATATGTGCGTTTTGGCGACCCTGCTCGGCTCTATCGATCTTGGCTATCGAACGATCCTCGCGGAGGACGCCATCTGCAGCGCGTCCGATGAGGCCTATGAGAACATCCTGAAACTCTTCACCAAGCGGTACTCCCACCATGTCGAGGTCGCGCCGGTGGAGGCAATTCTCGAATGCTGGCGATAGCGGAGAGGCGGCGCCCCCGACCAGCAGACTGCTTTTCGTTCGGAACATCTCGCTACTTTCTTAGTTCGGTCGGCGCCGGCGCGTTCCGCGTCCCGAATGCGCGGTCTTGGGCAGGCGTCCTATCGAAAGGCTCGCCCGTTCACCCCCTTTGCGGGCGAGCCTTCGGTCGGTCCAAGATTTGTGGGCCGTGATGGCGTTTGCGTCAGGCCCTGAGTTTAACAGCTGATTGAAAGAAGTAGATCAGGCGGAACGAAAGCGAGATCCAGGAATTAAATACAAGAATTCAAACACTACTTATAGGAGGACGAAATGGGACGAGGTATTCTGCTCTGGCTGCTCGGCGTTCCAATTCCGATCATCATCCTTTTGATGCTTTTTGCACGTTAGGAGCCCACGATGACCTTTTCCCCGGCCGACGAACCGGCAACGATTGAGACATCATCCTCCGCCGTCAATTGGGGGCCGATCGTGGCCGGCGCTTTTGCGGCAGCCACCTTGACCGTCATCCTCATGCTTGTCGGTTCCGGACTCGGCTTGGCGATGATGTCGCCATGGGGTAGCCCTTCCCTGACGACATTTGCGGTGTCGACCGCGGTCTGGCTCGTTATCGTGCAATGGCTGTCATCTGCGTTAGGCGGCTATGTCGCCGGGCGGCTCCGCACGAAGTGGGTCAACGTGCATACCGACGAGGTGTATTTCCGCGACACCGCGCATGGGTTCCTGGCCTGGGCCCTGGCTACGCTGCTCGTGGCCACGGTCCTCGGCTCGGCGGTCTCCGGAATTGCGGGGA
>NZ_RZSA01000014.1:0-20436 GCF_003998075.1 Mesorhizobium sp. M2A.F.Ca.ET.037.01.1.1
GCAGCGCCCGGCTCGCCGGTTTTCGACAGGGCCTCGGCGTAATCGCCGATGGCCTCAATCATACGCAGCCGCACACCCCACTGGGCAGTGGAGTTGACGGGCATCGACTCATAATCCGGCATGAAGACCGGCCCCTTTTCCAGGTAGGCCACCAGGCCTTCCTCTTCGGCCCGCTGCCTCGCGATATCGACATTGGCGGTAAAGGCAGCCTTGCTCGCCGACGAAAGGTCGGTCGCCGCGGCACCAAAGGCGGCCATTCGAGCCTGCTGCGGGTAGTTCGCGCAGGACGTCAAAAAGAGCGCCGTTCCAACGATGACCGGGGCGTACCGCCTCGTTGTCCAATGCTTCGACATGATGTTCATGGCGTCCTCCTGAAATGTCGCTGACACTTCACGGCAGAGGCGTGAGACAGGCGTGAAATCGGACCGTAGCGAGGGGCGCGGGTGCCTTAATCGACTAGCACCGGCCGGCGCGCCCGGGCCGCCGTCCTGCGGTTCGCTGCTCGAAAATCACGCTGAGTTCACGCTGCCGGCCGAGACTTCGAGTCCACAGGCGGCAGTCCGCCGGACTTTAAAACCGGTCCCGAGCAAGCAGCGCGTCGTCACAGGCAAATCTCGTCGGAAACAGGGCAGATGGCACTCAATGTCGGCACCCATCCGGAAGTCGTGAAGCTCAAAGCCGAGATCGATCGACTGTCCCGCAAAGAAGGTCATCTGGACAAGTTCTTCTGGCTCAAAGCGGTCAAAGACCAAGACGGCAATATGCGATTGCTGCATGGTTCCGATCAGGCCCGCCCCGCCGCCAAAGAGGCGGTCTATCGCCTCGCCAACATTGTTTTGCAGGGAGGGGGCGTTCTTGGGCTCGCCCACGCGGGATTTGTCGCCGGGCTCGAAATGGCGAATGTCCGCTTTGCCGGGATTGCGGGCGCGTCGGCCGGGGCGATCATGGCCATGGGCATGACCGCTGTGCGAGGTGAGAACCTGCTCGATCCGACGCACGAAGAGCTCGTCAAGATCGTCGGGGCAATGCCGATGAGCACATTCATCGACGGCCCGTTTCGCACGCGCAGGCTCATAAAGCAATTTCTTCTGGGCCGTGTGTCGCTACGACCGTCGGCCTTGCCCGCATGGCTCGGCGCACTTGGACGGATCTTGCGCAAACGCGGTCTCAACCCAGGAAATGCTTTCGAGGACTGGCTGCGTGGCGTGCTCGCGGAACGGGGCATTCGAAGCGTGCAGGATCTTTTCGATCGCCTGAGGTCGATCGCGAGGGACCTGAATGAAGCCAAGGTCAGCCATCTCGATTCCCCTCTGTTCAAGTCCTGGGACCTTGGCAAAGGGGACGAGCTCGGAGAGGGGCTTCTTCAGATCATGGCCGCCTGCATGCCTGTCGGCGTGAAATTCCAGTTCCCACGGGACATCAAACATCTGTCTGCCGAAACCAGAGCCAACTCGCCCGCCGCCCTCGTGCGCGCATCCATGTCCATACCATTGTTTTTTGAACCGGCGATTTTCGATGTCAACAAGCGGCTCTGGCCAAAGTTCGTGGCGGACCATCTGAAGGAACTCGCGAGCAAGTCGAAGCAGGACGAATTCGCCAAAGTCGACCAGGTGGCGTTCCTCGACGGAGGAATTTTTTCCAACCTGCCGGTGGACGCATTCAGAGAGATCATGCCGAACGTGCCGACGATCGCCGTTCCGCTGATGAGCACAACGTTGGCCAGACCGTATCAGCGTCGCGCGCGGCTGCAGAGCCTTGCGGCGGACATCGGCACGGTGGCTTTCATGATCCGTAACCAGCGCGACCGCGACGCGATCGACCAGCTACGACAGGCCAGTCATCGTTTCGAGGAGCGGTCGGACAAGCTGACGCCATCCCATCCGTTTCGCTTGGCAAACATCGACGTCGGAGAGGTCAATTGGCTCAACTTCGTGATGGACGAGACCGATATGATGGACCTGTTTCTCGTCGGTCTGCGTCGCGCAAAGGGTTTCATTGAAAACGAGATGCAAGGGGAGACGTGAACGTGAGCGCGAACCGGAAACCTGGAACTGCATCACCTAGCGCAGGCAAGGTGGAACAGATGCAAGGAGATAGCGAGCTAACCCTCCTGCTCGATCAAATGGAGGAATGCCACAGCGACGTCGCCGCGCTGCGATCCAGCAGCGCCAAGCAGGACGGTGAAGATGGCGATGGGGGGTTGAGGGCGGCGGAAGCTCGATTGGCTGGCAAAATCGCAGAGGTCAAAGCCAGGGTTCTCTCTTTCGGGAAAGTGACCGACGATTTTGTCAATGCAGCCTACGCTCTGGCCGCCACTGAGAATGGGCCGATCCAGTTCTACAACGTCTCGAGCGGACTGGTGTTCTCGCAGGATCCGAGCCTGGATGCCGATGTCTCCGACAAATCCGCCCTTCTAAGCTCAATCACGCATGCCAGCATATCGAGCCCGGACGCGGCCAAGGAACTCAACCGCCTTCTCAGCCATACGAGCGCCAAACGCATCGCGGAGGAGATGGATATCGTAAGCTATCATTCGGAGGCCACCCGGCTGTTCGATCGAATACGCGCTGAGTTCGGCGAGATATCCACGTCCATCAAGACGCTCCTTCAAGATCAGGACGATAAGCAGAAACGCCTGACAAGGCCGGAGCGGAAACTTGCGCCCCTCATGGCCCTGCTCAAGCGCCTGCAATCAATCGCTGATGTGAACAGCGACACTGAGGTGGCGCGGGTCTTGCGCGACTGCGCCATCGCGCGCGACTTCCTGGCCTGTCGCACAGCCTTCCTCAAATATGAGAAGGCAAGCGCCGATCTACTCAAGGACGAATTCGGGGCGGAAGCTTCCATCGAGGCCTTCAAGGACGCAACTAGACCCTGCGCCAAGCGCATTGAGAAGAC
Organism: Mesorhizobium sp. M2A.F.Ca.ET.037.01.1.1; assembly: GCF_003998075.1. Classification (NCBI taxonomy): domain Bacteria; kingdom Pseudomonadati; phylum Pseudomonadota; class Alphaproteobacteria; order Hyphomicrobiales; family Phyllobacteriaceae; genus Mesorhizobium; species Mesorhizobium sp. M2A.F.Ca.ET.037.01.1.1. Next base: position 2,899 of record NZ_RZSA01000014.1, read on the forward strand.
GGGGCTTTTCGCCAGCCCATTGACGATCGGTATGGGGGCGGTGGCCGGCGTCGCAGTCGCGGCGCTTCTCCTTATCGGGGACAACAATCTATTTTTGAAGAACTGGGTGCCACAGGCGACACTCGCATCCGCCGTGGCCATGTACGGCTTTTCGGTATGGTTCGGACGTATGCGCCGCGACGGCCAGATGAAGGACCTGCGGAAGATCCTGTACACCAGCACTCTGAAGATCCTCGAGAAGGCGCGATCGGGAAAGCCCGAAAGGAATTGGAATTGGATAGGGAAAAGGTTTGGCCGGGCTATCAAATGGGATGACGATGCGTACCTGAAGTTCCCCAAGATCGCGTGGCGTGAATCTGCGTTCGGCAGCGGTACGGCGTCAGAGCCCAAGCCGACGGGACCTGGATCCTTGGCCAGAAGTTTGGGGTCGGCAAGCAGGGGCATTTTCTCCTATCGCTGGGCAAAAATGTTCTTCCTGAACGCAATCGTGTTGTCGGTGATCGTTACCCTCCCGTGGGCGATCTCGGCAGGTTTCGGAACGTTCAGCACAACTAATGGCCTCAAGCCTTTCGCCTTCATTTCGCTGACGCCCGATCAGGGGCGTTGCGTGCTCTACAAAGGGCACCTGCTTTTGGCAACGAAAGACAACTACTATGTCAGAGGGACAGATGGGCACGACGTGACAGAGATAAAAAAGTCGGCCGTCTTACGGATGCTGGCACCCGATAACGCGGCTGAAGCGAACCAACTCCAACCTCTGCCAAACTGCGTGGAGCCGCTGGCCGAGCCCGGACCGACACGCGTTGCCTTTTCCGGACCGCTTGTGTTGAACCAGGATCAAACAGCTTTGCTGGACGCAATAGGAAAAGGCGCCGAAGCACTCAGGGCTGAATTCCATGCAGCAGTGGAAAAAATGGCCAGCTCAATGAGCCCGGGCTGCACCGGCCGGGCCTGTGCCGGAGAGCAGTTTCAGGCGTCCAACACTCAGCATGCGGTCGTCATCCCGGTTCTTGTCGACGCACGCCCATCAGATGAATCACCGAAAGAACAATATCCGAGCCTCGTCGTGCATATCCATACCGGCGACGGGATCGTCCGGAAGGACGATGGCAGCCTTGTCATGCTTCTTCCATTATTCCCTGGGCCGGTCGCCGGCGACGGCAACAAGCTTCTCGGCGGCAAAGACGGCTTCATCAACACGCCGAGTGAAGCCTTCTATTTTGGATTCACCAGTCTGATGGATCCGCCGTTGCTTGGCGCCGGACCGGGCAAAACGTTGATCGGCAGCTACGGCGCGGATTTCAAGAAATGCGCGACTGAAGCCAAAATTGCCTATGAAAAGCAAGGCAGAGGCGCCAACCCGCCCAGGTTGCGACTGAACGTCCAAGGGTTCGCCAGCCAACAATGGGCCGACCCACGCTTGATGCCGGCCGAGAAGGAAATTCTCAACTGGTATCTGGCCGAGGGTCGCCGTCTTGCCGTCATACGCGACCTCGGCGTCGCTGGGGATCCACTCATCGATGTCGGCCCGCTGCCTGGCGAGATGGCGTTCGCCAAACCTGCCGACGTGGATCCAGACAAGATAGTCAGTTTCTTCAAATTCCGAGGCTACACGGAGATGAACGCCGCCATGAGCACGACGCTGGAGCCAGGAGACTCAATGGAAATTTTAAAACGGTCGGTCGTCATCACTTTTGGCAGCAAAGCGTTCGGTTACTGCCATGAATTCGACGCAGAGGGAGGTTCGCGTGTTGCAGGATCGAATCTCGATGAGAGTTCAGCTCAATCCAATTGAAGGGGACCTTCGTAGCTTGCTCCTGGTTTCTTAGCTGGTAGAGTTTCGCCTTGATCGCCGACATTAATGCGAACAGATCTTCCTGTGCTATTCTCGTCAGTGCGGGGCGTGCGAAGGCAAAGAGCATGCCCGACTCTGGCCCTCTCGCTTATGGAGAAAGTTTGGTCGTCTTGTGACTTGTGCCCGGGCAGACGACGTTAGCGAGTCCGCACCAAAGTTGGTCATTCTCCACTCCTTGCTTGAGGCATTGCTTTGAACAGGGTCTGTCGCTTCGGAGAAAGTCCGCTGGTGGTCGAGTAGGAAGGTCTGTTCGAAGAGTAGACAACATTGGCGCCTGCGCTCGGGCAAGCCGTCCAGAAATCGCTTTCCGTTACGGCGACGTCTCGACTAAGTTACCGGAAAAGCGTGAGGGGTCGGCGCGTCAAATTTCTTTTCAATTACCTTTCCGGTTTTTCGTCCTGGAACTGATTAGCCGCATGAGGTCGTCATGACGGGGCCCTCAACGGACCAACAAATTTATAGCGAGGGGCCCATGGCGTCACCGCTGACAAGGACCAAGGTCAGGACCACAGGCGAGCGCTACATGCGTCCGAGGGTCGTCGAAGACGAGATTGATTACGTTCTGACTCTGCCTCCGGCCGAGCGCCGGCGGCGCGGAAGGCTTCAGGATCCTGGGGCCAAGGACTATCTTCGCTCCGAAACGCTTGTGCATCTGCTGCGTTTGGATATCCGACAAGGCGGCAGCGGCGATCCGTACATGGCAACACTGATCCGGCGCTGCCAGGCCAACCTGAACGGTACTATCCTAAGCTCCGTCCCGCAGGCGGTGCAACTGCGGAAGGATATTCTACAGGAGTTCTCGGTGTTCTTCGCCGAGAATCTCGCGGCTGAGGCCGATGCAATCGACTTCTTCGAATGCCGGTTCAACGCGGCGTTCAGCTCGTTGCGCATCGAGAAGTACAACCAGCACATGCGCCGGCAGGGGCGCGTGTCGAGCAAGAGCGCGGACGACCAGCAGGTTGCCATCGACCGTGAGGGCGCGGCCCGCACCGGGACCACAGTCGCTGCGTGGAAGCCGCAGCGCGGCGAAGACCGCGTCTACCTGCGTCAGGTCGTAGCGTTCCTCAAGACCTTACCAAGCGATCAGCAGGCGGCCATTGTGTGCTGTCGCGTGATGGACATGACTCAGAGGGAGGCGGCAGAGCGCCTCGGAGTTGACGAAAGGACAATTCGAAACCTGCTCACGCGGGCTGATGAGATGCTCGCCCGCATCAAGGAGAGTGCGTGATGGCTGATATGACGGAAAGGACGCCCGTCGAGCTGCGGGAGGCGTACCTGGAATTGGCAATGGGAGAGGGGTACCCAGACCCCCAGATACTGGACGAGCTGGTGCGCCTGTACCCGCAATATGCGCAGGAGCTGACCAGCTTCGCGATTGACCTGGCCATCGAGGGGCTCGTCGCCGATGAAGATTCGTTTGTGGCGGTATCGGATGAAGCGATCGATGTGGAAGGCGCGACGGCGCTGAGCGCGTTTCAGAATGCGCTGTTCCATGCGCGCCGGGACCAGGCCGCGGCGGTTGCTAATGGCATTGGAGCCGATGCGGTTGAGAACCCTTTTTCGCGTCTGGACCGTGCAGGCATGCGCGCGGTCGCGGAGGGCCTTGGCTCGAATTCGACGTTTGTGCTCAAGCTGCGCGACCGGGTGATCCTGGCCGATACGCTGTCGCATGGATTCGTGCGTCGGGTGGCGGAGCTCCTTGAGAAACCGTTCGACCTTGTGCTCCGTCATTTTCAGGCAGGACAGACCGTGGGACTGCGCGGTCAGAGCTTCAAAGCGGATGACAAACCAGTGCTGGGCGGAAAGCAGACGTTTGAAGAGTCACTCACAACATCAGGTTTGAGCTCGGAGCAGCAAAAGCGATTGCGATCATTGTAGGCTTGCATGGAAGCGTTCGAACTGATCCGAAGGCAGGCTGCCGCGCTGCACGAGAACGTCGTGGCGGCGGGCGCAAATCCATTCGACATTCCAAAACTGGTATTTGCGGCGGCTGGTGCGCGAGACCTTGAGATATCATTCCTCCCGGATGGCGACCCTGGCTTAAAAGGGGCACGCGCTTTGCTTGACGATCAGGGCGGGGTAATTCTTTGCCAGGCCGAGGCATCGGACATCGATCGCGCGCTCCTAGTCGCCCATGAGATCGGCCACGACGTCATCCACTCTGGGTCAAGCGCGTGCAGCGAAACAGACGTTGACCCATCGCAATCAATCGAGCCTGCACCGGTCGGCCTCCAGCGCGTCGAAGATTATGGCGCGCGTGAAAGGCGGGAGCTTCATGCAAACGTTTTCGCGCGGGAACTGGTTCTACCACGCTCCTTCGCCGCCAGGCTCCATCGTGAAGATGGACTGGGAGCCGACGCAGTCGCGAGCCGGCTACGATTGCCCGTGCCACTGGTGCGGCAGCAGATCCTGGACGCGCTCCTGCTGCCCCAGGATGTAAGCGATGAGCCTACGCCACCTGTCGTGCCGATCGATGACCTCGCTCAGGATCGCGCGGTCCTGCATCGAGACACCGCGTTTCAGCTGGAAGCCGGCCCAGGCACCGGCAAGACACGCACGCTCGTCAAGCGGATCGTGTCGCTGATAGAGGAGGGCGCCGATCCGGCCTCAATTCTCGTCCTGACGTTTTCCAACCGCGCCGCGGGAGAGCTTGCAGAGCGCATTGCGGGTGTTTTGGCGGATCAAGCCGCTAAGATTTGGATCGGAACCTTCCATTCGTTCGGTCTGGATCTCCTCCGCAGGTACGGCGGCCAGATCGGATTGCCCAGTGACCCGGACCTGTTTGATCGAAGCGACGCGATCACTGTTCTCGAAGAGGTCCTGCCGACCCTCGGGCTGAAGCATTATCGGAACCTGTGGGATCCAACGCTCGTGCTGAGGGACGTGCTGTCGGCAATATCGCGTGCCAAGGACGAGGTCGCTGACAACGCCCGGTACAGGGAACTGGCCGTCTTGATGAAACAGGCAGCTGGCCAGGACGCCGAGGCAATCAGGGATGCGGAAAAATGCTTGGAGATCGCGGATATCTACGATCGCTACGAAATAGCTAAACAAGCGAAGGGGTCGGTCGACTTCGGCGACCTCATCATGCTGCCCGCGAAACTGCTCGAAAACCTGCCGCCGATTGCGGCAGCAGTCCGTCTTCGTCACCGGCATGTTCTGGTCGACGAATATCAGGACGTCAACCATGCAAGCGTCAGGTTACTCAAAGGCATCGCCGGGGACGGCCCGCGTCTATGGGTGGTCGGCGACGCGCGGCAATCTATCTATCGCTTTCGCGGCGCGTCGTCGGACAACATGACGGCGTTCACGAATGACTTCCCCGGCGCGACGACCGACGCGCTCGAGCGGAGTTACCGATCTACCGAGGCAATCATCGGGAGCTTCACAAGTTTTTCGGAGGTCATGAACGCCTCGAAGGGTATGCATCCGCTCAGACTTGAAACGAATGCCGGACCAGGTGAACCATGCGAGCTGCGTGTCTTCGACAGCCTCGATGACGAAATCGCCGGTATAGCGGCGAGCGTGAAACAACTTGAAGGCACCGGAGTGCGGCTGCGTGATCAGGCGGTGCTCTGTAGAACCAACAAACGGCTGAACGAGATCGCGGCTGGCCTGGCGGCGCGTGGTATACCGGTCCTTCACCTCGGCAGCCTGTTCGAGCGGGACGAAGTTCGCGATTTGCTCTCGATCATGAGCCTCGCGGTCGACGGTCTCGGCTCCGGTATCGTTCGCGTCGCGGCGATGCCTCGCTACGCAATCCCGCTACAGGACGTATACCGGATGCTACGCATCCTGAAGGAGCGAAACGGCGCTCCCATGACTTGGCTGCATGAGCTGGCGTCCGATGACCGCATTACAGATTCAGGACGGAGGGGCCTCGCTCGATTGGCCGAAGATTTGTCAGGCCTTCGCCAAGGAGACGCCCCTTGGGATTTCGTAACCGGGTATCTGCTTGATTGGACTGATCTTGTCCGCGAGATGGCGAGCAGGGCGTCGGTCTCAGATTGGATGCGGTCCTGCGCGATTTGGCAGTTCCTGAATTTCTTGCGCGATAGCGTCACCGTTGGTCATGGCTCTCCGATGTGGAAGATGCTGGAGCGTGTTCGCCAGCTGGTGCTGCTCGCGGAGGAGCGCGACTTAAGGCAGGTGCCAGCGGCAGCGCTGGGCATGAATGCCGTCCGGCTGATGACGATCCACGGCAGCAAGGGTCTCGAGTTTGAAGCGGTTCATCTGCCAGGCATGACCGAGGTCAGCATCCCCTCCAGTTATCGCGGTATCCGGTGCCCGCCACCCACGGGGATGATCACCGGCGCGGGCATGCTGACCATGGATCAGGCTGCGCGGCTTGCGCATGAGAGCGAAGAGGAGTGCCTGGCCTTCGTTGCGATGTCGCGCGCAAAGCGTAACTTGAGGTTCTACCTTTCGCGTACCCAACCTAACGGCAACGCACGAAGGCAGTCGTCATTCCTTGCTCACATTCGCGGCCTCAAGCGCGACGATCGCCCGCCGATGATGACCGGTCCGGATGGCAGAGGTGCCAGCCTCGTTCAGGTCACAGTTCCCGTCGAGTACCAGGTCACGGACCGCACGCTCGGCAGCTACTTGTCATGCCCGAGACGTTACTTCTACACGCACGTTCTGGGGCTAGGCGGCGGGAAGCGGCCGACCGCGTTTACCCAGACCCACCAGTGCCTCTACGAACTCATCAAATGGCTTCACGTCGAGCAGCTTCATGGAACGCCGTCGACGGAAGAGGTAGAGGCGCGGTTCGATTCAATCTGGCAGGAAAGTGACATGCCTGCCTTGCCGGCTGCAGCCGATTATCGCGGGCTTGCGTCCAATATAGTGCGAGCGCTATTGCGGAGCAGCAACGGGCGCAGTTTCCACCAGGGTCGTTCGATCGCGATAGATTTGCAGCACGGCCGGATCGTCATCCAGCCGGACGCGATTGCCGAACTCGCTGACGGCACCATGGTCCTGCGGCGCGTGCGCACCGGGCACAAGCGGTCAAGCGAATACAGCGATCCTGGCCACATCGAATATGGACTCTATATTCATGCTGGCCGGGCGGAGTTTGGGTCGGGCTCCATCGTCGAAGCCGTGCACTTGACCGACGACACCGTCGAGCCCGTCGAGCTCACCGACCGCGTGATTGGTAATCGGGTAAATGAAGCCAACCGAATCCTCGGCGCCATCAACGCCGGCCGGTTCGAGCCGGACACCGAGTCCATGAAATGCGCGCGCTGCCCGCATTTCTTCGTGTGCGCGGCAATGCCATCGGGCTACCTGGTACTCGACGACGAAAATACCCGCGACTGACTTTCCGGTTTTGGGCCGCCGCTTCGATTAACCCGTCAGAAGGCTCCTGCAAAGGGCGGGAGCTCGAAGACGGAGCACATCATGACCGGCATATTCTATCAGGCGGAAGGCCTCCGCGAGATTGGCCACATCGACGTCGAACCCGGGACCACGGTCCGCAAGTTCAAGGAGTTGCTCGCCGATATCCTGAAGCTGGATGGCGAGATCCTCGTGTTCGTCGAAGACGAAGACACCCCGCTCGGCATCGAGACGGTGATCACCGAGATCAAATCACCGCACGGCCTCAAGCTGCACCTTCACCGCTGCCACGACATCGAGGTTTCGGTGACCTTCAACCGCAAGACGGTGCAGCACACCTTCAAGCCGGGCACCACGGTGGCCAAGGTGAAAAAGTGGGCAGCGATCAAGCAGTTCCACATGACGCCGGACGAAGCAGGCGAGCACCTGCTGCAGATCAGCGGTACGCACGATCGCCCGGCGCCCAACACGCACCTGGGCACGCTGGTCACGCAACCGCACTGCCAGGTCAAGTTCGATCTGGTTCCCGATGAGCGCGTCAACGGCGCCCCGGATGGAGCTGCGTAGGGCCATGGGCGGTCCGGATGAACGGGCGCTCCAGGCGGACTTGGCCAAACCCGCCTTCCGCCTGGGGCTGATGGAAGGTCGCTGGACTCTCCGCGGCCTGTGCTGGCCCCACGCCTTCATCGGCGTAATTGCTCGCGACGGGCAAGAGTTTGTTTTGCGGCTGAGCTGCACAGGCTTTCCAGCGAACCCGCCGACCGGCGGGCCGTGGAACATGACCACGAACACCGTTCTGGAGTTCGATCGTTGGCCCCGGAGCAATGGCGGGCGGGTGGGCGCCGTGTTCAATCCAAGCTGGAAGAGCGGAACCGCGCTGTACTTGCCGTGTGACCGGGAAAGTATCGTCGGCCACGACAACTGGCAGACCGAACTCGCCTCGAAAATCTGGCGTCCCTCCGGTGGGATCGTCCAATATTTGGAGCTTGTCCATGAACTTCTCAATAGCCGGGATTATTCGCCGCCTGCTCGCGCCGCAGCATGAGCTGTCCGTGTCCAGGAAGGTCTGGCAAAGTCTAGTCAACGACCTACGTGACCGCGGCCGCGAGCGCTCGCGCGAGAGCGGGGCGTTCCTCCTAGGAAAGCGCTCCGGCGGCACGGCGAGGATCACCAACTACATCCTCTACGATAACCTCGACCCCAGTTGCCTTGACACTGGCATCGTCCGATTCAACGGCGCCTATTATGGAGCGCTGTGGGAGGCATGCGAGACGCTCGGGCTGGATGTCGTCGCAGACATCCATGTGCACCCCTACGGCGAGGGGCAAAGCGATTCCGACCGCAATCATCCGATGATTTCCCAGCCGGGCCATATCGCACTGATCCTGCCCAATTTCGCCGACGAGCCGGTGGCGATCCCTCGCGTCGGGATCTACCGCTATTTGGGCGGGAAAAAATGGTCGGCCGTTCAGCCCGCTGCCCGCCCCTCGTTCTTTCTCATCGTTTAGGAGGCGATCATGGCCGAGATCAACGCCGACAATCTGCACCGGTTGGCAAAGGAGGCGATCGACAGCGGTCGCGCCCGGACCGTGGACGAAGCGATCGAGTTGCTGGGCGGGTATCGTCTTTGCGTGATCTTCGAGGCGTCGGACGATCCCATCGCACACGCCACGCTACTCACCGCAGTTGCACTCGGCTCCCGGGTCTTTCTTGGTGGTGTGACCGTAAGCGGGAAGCTCGATGTGCCACAGGTCTCATGCCTGCCCGAAGGGCCATTGCTTGCCGATGCCGTTGTCGCCCTGGGGGGCAGGCTCGGTGAGCCTGACGCAGACACGCCAACGATTACGATCGGCCTGGATGCGGCTGGCAAGCGGCAGGCAACATTTCACGTGCGCGCAGTGTGGCAGGGCTGGCGGGGAGGCGTTTTGCCCATCGACACCGCGGACTCAATCACGCCGGCCACGGCCATGCCGCTTGCCGGAATGCTGGCGGCTGCCCTTGCGGTGAGTGAGGCTTTCCGCTTTGTCAGCGGTCGCGCCCACGCTGCCGGTCTCTCGCCGGTGGGTCTGTCTCTGTGGTCTCCCGGCAGCGACTGGATTGGTGCTGGAGCGGACGACCCGATCCTCAATTACTTGCCGAGCAGGCTTTGGCTTATCGGCCTCGGACATCTGGGCCAAGCCTATCTATGGGCGATCGGTCTTCTTCCCTACGCCAACCCCGGCGATGTCGAACTGGTGCTCCAGGACGTCGATCGCATCGGCGCCTCGACACCGAGCACGTCGGTTTTAAGCTTTTCCAGCATGGTGGGCGCACGCAAGACGCGCGCCATGGCCGACTGGGCGGAACGGCGCGGTTTCGAAACACACATTCACGAGCGGCTTTTCGACGGCGACTGTCGCCGGCAGGCATCCGAGCCGGCGGTGGCTCTCTGTGGTCTCGACAATGCCGATGGTCGCCGCGCGCTCAACACCTCCGCATTTGACTTCGTCGTCGAGGCGGGACTGGGCCGCGATTTTCGGAACTTTCAAACGATCCGGCTGCACACCTTGCCGGCCCGGCGCTCGGCAGCGGAGATCTGGCGGGGAATCCCTGGCATTGCGCCCAGCGTAGAGGGTAACCCAGCCTACCGGGAGCTCCTGAACTCCGGCAAGCTGGATCAGTGCGGCATGACTCTTCTGGCAGGCAAGGCGGTCGGCGCGCCGTTCGTCGGTTCGGTCGCAGCCTGCCTCGTCATCAGCGAAGTCCTCAGGCTGCTCGCCGGTGCGCGTGTCAACGAGCTCATCGATCTGGATCTTCGCTGTGTTCAGCATATGGAGGTCGTCGTTCAGGATAGAGATTTTTCGCTGCTCAATCCGGGCTACACTTTTGCCGGCCAGGACCCGGCACAAAGCGCTGACATGGAGTCGGAAGGTGGGCGTTGATGTGTGAGGAAGACGCACATAATCGACGACACGGCTCACAATTCTCGGTTGAAATTTATCGAGCCCGCAATGATCATGCCTCGTCTCGAGGGAACGAATTGTCTTGATCAGGAAAACCGTCGTCGTTCAGGGTCAGGTCGCCTTCGCGGCTCTGCGGGCTGCGGCAGCGCGCTCCGGCGCGAACGGACTCCAGATAATGACCGTGAGCCAGCTGGCCGCTCGCCTGGCTGGAGGTTTCTTTCGCCTGGCCGGCAGCGCGGAAGTGGAACAGGCCGTGGCGCGCGCTCTTGAAACCGGCGGCTTCGAGGAAATTGAAAGTGTTAGGCATTTGCCAGGAATGCCGCGCGCCATTGCACGGACGTTGCGAAATGCTTGGAACGCCGATCTCAGCCTGGTCCAATACGCAGATGCGCCACGCATCCGTGACCTCATGCTTGTCGAGGCCCGGGTACTGTCCCTTTTGCCAGCAGCCGCTCTTTCGCCGCATGCCCTGTGTATGGCGGCGCTCGGGCGGATGCGGCACGCAAAAGCACTTTTCGGCGAGATCACTCTCGACGGCGTCCACTTCGTCGATCCGGTTTGGCGCCCGCTGCTCCATCAGATCTCGACATCCGTTGCTCTAGACTGGATCGCCCCAGCTGGCGCAGACACGGACTGGCTCAAGGGCCGCGTGACTGTTCGTGCCGGCAATCCGGCAACGCCTCGGCTGGTCTCCTGCGCCGACCCCCGCCACGAGGTGCTCGAGGCGTTTCGATGGGCGCGGCGCCTTTTGGCTTCTGGCTTGGCCAAGCCCGGAGAGATAGCCATCGCCGCCGCTGCCACAGGGGAGTGGGACGACCATGTGATGGCGCTCGCCGAAGAGACGGCGCTGCGGGTCTGTTTTCCGCATGGCCGACCCTGCCTCGCGACCGCGGAAGGGCAAACCTGCGCCGCGTTGGCCGACATCCTGTTGCATGGTCTCTCCCAGGCTCGGCTGCGGCGACTGGTCTCGCGCGTTGCAGGGCAGGGTACGGCTCTCGATTCGCTCACTCGAGAGTGGCTCGAGGTGCCACGCGACGCATCGCTTGCTTCGGCGGCTGAATGGGAGCGGGCTTTCGGTCGCGCGGTGCCGTCCCCGGCCACTGATCCTCGGCCAATCGTCATGCCGATCCTTGACGTGCTGGAGCGAGGCGTCACCGCTGCCGGCCCGGCTGCTGACCTGCTCCTGCGCGGAGCTGCTCGTCGCCTGTGGCAACGGGCCACGACAGCGGCCCCGGCTGCCGCCCTGGAACTCACCTTGGGTACAATCCGGGTCGGCGACGTTGCGGATGCCAGCGACGCCATCATCTGGACTCCCGCTTGGCAACTGGCCGCGGCGCCGCGCCCTTGGGTACGACTGCTTGGCTTGACGGCTCGCGGCTGGCCGCGCTCGTCAGGTGAGGATCCCTTGCTGCCCGCCCACCTCATTTCAGGCGCTGAGCTCGATGCCGATCCACCAGGCCAGGCTGACCGACGTTCCTTTGCCATCATCAAGGCGTTCGCTCAAAGCGAGTTGATTCTGTCGCGGAGTCGTCGCAATGCCCAGGGAGCGCGGATCGGTCCCAGCCCGCTGCTTCGACGAGGCGATCAGCCGACGGTGCTGCGTCGCGAGGGAGCAACAGAGCATGCCTGCAGCGAATCCGACAGGCTGGCTGCACGGCCTGACGAGACAGTGACCCATCCCCTTGCAGGCGCCGCGGTCCAGTGCTGGCGCGCCTGGCACATAGCCGAGATGACTGCCCATGACGGGGCCTTTTCATCTTCCCATCCGCTGGTCCTGGAGACAATCGACCGACCACAATCGCCAACGTCTCTGACGCGCATGCTGCGCGACCCGCAAGGGTTCGTCTGGAGATATGCTTTGGGCTGGCGGGCCCCGCAGGATCGCGAACGCCGGCTCACACTGGCACCCAATGAGTTCGGCAGCCTTGTCCACGAGTTGCTGCGCTTGGCGGTCGACGCCCTGGAGCCGATCCCCGGCTTCATCGCGGCGCGGCCGCAGGAAATTTCCGAGGCGCTTGATCTTGCTGTACGCCACGTAACAGAGGCATGGCCGCTTGAGCGAAGTTTGCCGCCGCACGTGCTCTGGGTAAACACCGTGCGCCAAGCCGCCGAAATGGCTCTGGCCGGTCTTACTTGGGAACAACTCAGTGAGACCGGAACGCGTAGCTGGACCGAGGTGCCCTTCGGCGGCGAGGAACAATCCGAGCGGGAATGGCCCTGGAACATCTCCACTGCGGTTACGATACCAGGCACGAATGTCTCGGTTCGCGGACGAATTGACCGGCTCGACCTGCGCGCAGCCGCCGAAGCCGTTCGCGTCACGGACTACAAGACTGGTGATATTCCCATGGACGCCGCCACAAGGATCATTGCCGGCGGCGCCGATCTGCAGCGCGTCATCTATGGCCTGGCCTGCACTCAATTGCTGCCGGAGACGCCGGCAATACGAGCGCGGCTGGTCTATCTGAAAGGCGAGCCGACGCCGTCTACGCTGCGAGACCTCGATGGCGCTATCACCCAGCTTGCCCAGTTCGTCACCAATGTCATCAGTCTCCTGAAGTCTGGAAACTCGTTGCCGGGGCCAGCGGCAGAGGAGCGCGTCAACGATCTCCGCCTGGCCCTGCCCGCGTCGCCTGGTTATTTCCGCCGCAAGCAAGCCAGTCTTGCCTCTCAGGCGGGCAGACTTCACTTTTTCTGGAACCTGCCATGACCGGGCTCGCAGACAGCATTGATCGTCGCCGCGCACTTACCGCGCTTGATCAGACCCTGCTTGTCGAGGCCGCGGCGGGCACGGGCAAGACGTCTCTGCTTGCAGGCCGCGTTACAATGCTTCTTGCCAGCGGCGTACACTTACCGACAACGAACTGCTCGACATTGCCCAGGACCTTCCGCGGCGTGGCGATGACGTTAGGCCTGATGGTCTGACGCTGTGGACGCCCGTGGACCATGTAAGGCATCCATCGGCAAAGGAGACGCTTCTAACCCTTTCGCAACTGAGCCGGCGTGCGCGCGACACGACGCCATTTCTGCTCCTTTCCGCCGCGGTCGACCGACTGTGCATGCGCGCCAAGCTCGCCGCGCGAGGAGATGACCAGGCTGGGCGAGCCATTGCCAACCTCGATCTCCTTCTGGAACGGTCTCGGCGCTATGGAGTGCGCGGTTTGAAGCAACTCGCCCTCGACATTGGTGCCGACTGGCAGGGGGGGCGGCTGGGTCCAGAGCCTTATGACGAGGCGCGGCTCGACGCCGACGGCGAAGCCATCAATGTAGTTACCGTCCATAGCGCCAAAGGCTTGGAGTGGCCGATCGTCATTCCCATCAACATGGCGTCGGAAATCAGGCGTCGAGAGCCGTTCATTCATCGCCGAGGCGACGACACGCTGCATTGGGTGCTCGGTGACGTCGTCCCTCCGGCCCTGGTCGATGCAGTCGGCACGGAAGATCGCGAAAGCGGGGAAGAACGCGAACGGCTCCTCTATGTCGCGTGTACGCGGGCAATGGACATTCTGATACTGCCTCAGTTCTCCGCGCGCCGGCCGGACAACACCTGGGCCCAAGTTTTGAACCTCGCCGACGACAACATTCCTGAATGGGATATGACGCGACTGAAACGAAAACCGTTCGCGCCGGTGGCCGATGTTTCCAACTTGCAGACCGCAGAGGTATTCCTCGCCGAGCAGCAGGCCGTCATAGCGGCGTCAAAGGTGGCGCGCTGGATCCGCCCGAGCCAGGATGATTCCGATCGATCGCCGAAGGATCTCCCGACCTTCGAGGAGGCCACCGACTTCGATTCCACACATGCGATCGCCGGCAGTTCGACGCGAGGCGCCGTGCTGCACAAGCTCATCGAGGAAGTTCTCACCGGAGAGACCGAGGAAACAACGCACGCACTGACCTTGCGGGCTGGCCTTCTTCTCGCCGAGTTGGGTCCTCTCGAAGGCGAACCGCGACCAGACCCGGCGGAGATGGCCAATGTTGTCGTACGCACATTTGCCTTGCCTGCAATCTCCGAGCACCGCGGCACGCTCATACCTGAATTGGCGCTCTATGCGCAAAGCGCTGGAGGCGATGTTCTCATGGCCGGGCGAGCCGATGCGGTGGCTGTCGTCGACGGCCAGCCGACGATCGTTTTCGACTGGAAGAGCGATGTCGCCCCTTCGGCGGTCACGCGCCAGTCCTATGCTGGCCAGTTGCTTGAGTACATGCGGGCGATCGGGGCGCCGCGCGGCGCCATAGTTTACCTCACGCTTGGAAGCCTCGACTGGGTGGATTTGCCAAGCCAGCATACAAGCAGCGTTCATTAGTCTAGCGAGCATCGCTCCGTACCGGCGGCGGGCGAGGACGTCGCCGCCGGCGAAGATTATGTCCGGCCCAAAATTCGCGCGTTCGCCGTGCCACGGATCTCATCGGCGTAGACAACGCCGCCAAGCCCTCCACCGTGATCCTCCGAGGTGAGAAGCCGATCCCAGTACCCGTTGTCACGATACCATTGCTGCTTGAGTTCCCAGTCGGCCTTGTAGGTTGCCTTGTCCAGCATTCCAAGGTGCTCCCAGTACCAGGTTCGTCCTTGGTAGTGCACCGTGAAATCAGGCAGCCGGAAGTCCGTGGGATCGGCATGCTTGTTCAACAAGGGCGCCTCGTACTGAACCGACAGACCAAGCGAAGTCAGCACATCATAGACAATGACCTCGCTTTTGGAGCGGACCGCAGTCCCATCCGATGTGCGATGGATAAGGCCTTCGGGTCGATAGGGGCCCTTGATGCCCGCATCGCCTGCATCCTGCCCGATCAGCAGCTTGAAGAGGCGCGTGGTGCGTCGCATCGTGTCTGACGATTCCGGGCGCCGCAAATCGAGCAGCGGCTGGCTGTCCTTTTCGACCAGAAGAATGAGCCTGCCCTTGAACCTGGTGAGGCCGGTATAAAGCAGCTCGCGCGAGAGGGTCTGGGCCTTGCGCGGCAGGATCAGGATGACGGTCTCAAAGTCGCTGCCCTGTGCCTTGTGAACAGTAAGCGCGTAGGCAAGCTCCAGCGCTTCTTTCACGGCAGATTTTGTGTAGCGGTACTCGGCTTTCGGTTGCGTGGAAAAAGCGACATACAGGTTGTCGGGCTTGTCATCTTTGCCCTTCCATGCCTGCGTCACGATTCCGATCTCCCCGTTTGCCACGAAACGCAAGCCGTCGGCGCCCTCAGGAAGCCATTTGGGTTGATTGACGAATTGCATGACCTTGTCGTGGCAGACGAGCTCCTGATCTCCCATTGGAGCCGGCCATCGCGTGTGCGGATCGCGGGCCATGGCAAGCATATTCTCGCGAAATCGGCTTTGGATGACGCGGTTAAGTTCGTCGGTTCCGAAAGGCTGGATCCGGGTCGGCGAGAGGATTTGCCAATTCTCGCACGCTTGCCAGTCCTCGGCCGCGATCCCGAGCGAGCGATCGAACGCCGCACTGTCATTGCCGCGAATGCCGAAACGACTGGCGAGAACACGATCCACCGCGGCCAGAAGTTCGGAATGATCATTCCAGAACGCGATCTGAACGTCCGCCGTCTCCCCTTTCTGCACCAGTTCCGAAAGAACGGCGTCGTCGCCAGGGCCGGCGCCGTCCCTGTATCCGGCGGCAAGTTCCAGACCCTTGCTGAAGCTCTGGCCGCCGTGTTCGGTCTGGGTCACGCGCATGCATGTCCTGAGTTCGGCGATACACTCGGGATGTTTCTCCTGCATCCAATTCAGCGCGTCGAAGAAGGGCCGCCCCGGCCCGATCGGCGGCAGCTGGAAGGGATCGCCGACAAAGATCAGCCTGCGGAATGCGTTCACCTTGATGGCCCGAAACAGCGCCGCGAGCAGTTCGACCGACGGCATCGAGCTTTCGTCGATGACGATGTTTGTGAAGGTGCGCAGGCCGTTCGCCGGTTTCTCAAGTATGCGGTAGTTGGGGCCCATCATTCCTGCGTCATTCAGAATTTGATGGATGGTATTGGCCGGGCGGCCGGTTGACGCTTGCAACCTGACGCGTGCCTTGCCAGTCGGAGCAGCAAGAAGGGTCGCGCTGAAGCCTTCCAAGGCTCGAAGCTGCTGCAGGAAGGCTTTCAGGACCGACGTTTTCCCCGTTCCGGCGCCGCCTGTCAGAAAGCTGATGCGCTGGCCGTAAAGGACTTCAAGCGCCCTGACCTTCTCGTCGATGGCATCGCGCTCACGTTGGGTCTTCGGTTCTCCAAATCCGCCGCCGTCGGTCCCGGTGAGCAGAGCCCGCCAATCGGGCGCTGGCGAGGGCAGATCGTCGAGGGCGCGCACGCCTTCGAGCACCTGTGCAATTTCGACCTCGCATCTGCGAATGGACTTCAGCGCCACCAGCTTGATGGTTGGCGGTTCGTCCTCATCAGCATCCGCACCGAGGTCCTCGGCAAGTTCGTCATCGATCGCGGAGCGCGCTTCTTGCAGTTCCTCGGCGTCGACCCGCCAGGATGACGGATATGGCTCTTCCCTGAACCACAGGATCGCGTCGTGGTGCGCTCGCTCCTCGCCGTACCAAAAGGCCTCGCGGTCGGTGAGGCAGCGCCGGGAGTCAGGGAAACGCTCGTGCACTCGCCGGATGAGGGTGTCAAACGGCAACAGCGTGTCTCCTGCGTCGGCGGCCTCGCGCAGCACCGCGACCGCAGTCGCCCGGACCCGTCTTGGATCGTTGTGGGCGATGGCTTCTGCGCTGCGGAAAAGCGCGGCATCGCCTTGCGGCCACATGCCCTGGTCGATCGTCTCAAGGCCGACAGGCTCGGAGCCTTCGTCCCCCTTGTCCTGCTCGTAGAGGACATAGGGGTTTTCAATGATCTTGTCGGCGCGGGCCGCGATGCCGCGCTTATCGCGCTGATCTTCATTGGCGATTCCGATAACTTGATCGGTTGTAAGTTCAAAACGGACCAACGTGTCGAGAAGACGATGCCGCATCGGCATGGAGCGCCATTGTCTTGCAGCTTCAAGCAAACCATCCCGATATTGGTCGGTCGGAGGGTTTACCCGTCCCTGGAAGATGGCGAGCACGTGCTCCCAGGGATTTTGCCGCCCGCGTTCAATTTCTCGAAGTATCGTGGCGTGGTACGCGTGGCCCTGGGCGCAACCGAGGTACCGCAAGACCGAGCCGATGCCTGGAAACGCTCCGCGGCCCGCCCAAACTTCGTCGAGCACACGGTTGCACCACGCGATGCCATCGTCCCAGGGCCCGGCAACGTAGCCGTCCGCGCGGACACGCTCGACCGATTTGAGTATAGCCAGGATTGCCGACACTGCCTGGCCGTCGCTGACATGCTCGGCAACATAGGAAAAGGGCAGGGTGAGGCCATTGGGAGGGCGGCACAGTATATCGTCTGTCGGCTTTCCGAGCGCGATATACTCTTGGTAGGGAATGCGAACGC
>NZ_RZSA01001500.1:0-983 GCF_003998075.1 Mesorhizobium sp. M2A.F.Ca.ET.037.01.1.1
TCTGATAGGTAATTCAGAGGGAAACGGGCTGAACTTCATGGCCTCCCAGGCTCGCGAGGGCGGGCCAGGCGGTGACGCTCCAGGTGTCGACAAGATACGCGATCTTTTGTTCGGCAATCAGATGCAGGACTATGATCGCCGCTTCTCCAAGCTTGAGGAACGGTTCCTGCAGCGATTCAAGGATGTCGAATCCGAAACCAAGCGCAATCTTGAAACCTACGAGTCGAATGCCAAGAAACAGGTTGACTCGCTGGCGACGCAGTTGCGCAACGAAAAGGACGCACGCGCCGAGGCCGACAAGGAAATGGACCGCAATCTTCGCGATCAAAACCAGGCGCTCGAAAAGCAGGTGCGCGCCTTATCGGATCAATTGAGTGAGCTCGAGCGCGAATTCGCGGATCGCATGAGCAGAAGCGACCATTTGCTGCGCGAGGAAATCAAGCAGAAGAACGAAAGCGCCCAAATGCTCATGGAGAAGATCTTTTCCGATCTCAGCAACGTCAAGACCGACCGGAATCTTCTGGCCGGGCTGTTCGTCGAGGTCGCGAAATGTCTCAACCAGGATCCCGTCGGCAGCAAGGGCAATTCCGAGCGTGGCTGGAAAGTGAGTTGATCGGAACTTGACGTCGAGCGTCGAACCAATCAGCCTTTCTCAAAAACAAGCTTCGAACGATACCGGTATTGATCGCGAGGCTTTGGCCCGCCTTTTGGTGGAAATTGCCCGGAACGTCGATCCGGACAACCATACGCTTTACGAAGGTGTTCCAGCCGCCGACCATCGGCTGGAAAGGCTCCGCCAACTGCTCGTCGGCGGCGAAATCTCGGAGCTGTCCCGCGTTACGCACCTGCTCGACGAACCCGAGCAGCTTGCCGCCGCGGTGGGCAACGTTCTGCCCGAAGCAACTGCGCGCGCGTCCCATACGCAACTCGGCGAGGCTCTTGCCCCGGCTGTCGAACGGGCGGCGCAGCGGTCCATCCAAAAG
>NZ_RZSA01001501.1:0-983 GCF_003998075.1 Mesorhizobium sp. M2A.F.Ca.ET.037.01.1.1
GAATAGCCGGTGCCGTCGGGCTGCCAGGTCGCGGTGCGGCGGCGGTCGATGCCGGCGAGCGGCCTGCCGTTGGCGAGCCAACGGAACGGCGCGCGGCCGCCCTGCAGCTTCAGCACCAGCGGCGTTGCGTCGGCTGAGTTGGTGCCGAGGTCTACGCGGGCGCCATTGGGCGGGAAGATGATGGTCGGCGCCGGCTCGGTGGCGGTGGCCTGCACCAGGCCGTCGGCGCCGGCGCCGAAGCGGGCGAGCGTCACCGGCAATTCCTCGCGCTTGGGATTGAAGACACCCGGCGGCCGGCCGGGCAGCGGCACGCTGGCGAGGCCGGAACGGACGAAGCCTTCGAATAGGATGGGTGCGGCGGAGACATAGCCCGACAGGCCGGGGACGGGGCTGGCATCGGCGCGGCCGACCCAGACGCCCAGCACGTAGCGGCCGTCGAAGCCGACGGACCAGGCATCGCGATAGCCATAGGAGGTGCCGGTCTTGTAGGCGATGCCGTGCTGCATGGCGCCTTCTGGCGGCTTCACGCCGGACAGGATGTCGTTGATCTGCCAGGCCGCCTGGTCGTCGAGGATGGTGGCTGTGGTGCGCTCGGTATTGGCCGGCTCGGTGCCGTCATGCAGCGTGTGCATCTTCCCGCCATTGGCGAGCCCGGTATAGAGCTGCACCAGGTCGCGCAAGGTCACGCCGACGCCGCCAAGGCCGATCGCCAGGCCCGGCGCTTCGTTGGGCGGCAGGATCGGGTTGACGCCGGCCTGGCGGAAGCGTGCCGTCAGCCGCGCCGGGCCGACGGCGTCGAGCACCCGGATCGCCGGCACGTTGAGCGACAATTGCAGCGCCTGGCGGATAGAGACGTCGCCCTGGTAGCCCATGTCGAAATTCTTCGGCCGGTAGCCTCCGAAATCGGCCGGGCTGTCCTCGATGATCGTCTCCTGCGCCACCAGCCCCTGCTCGAAGGCCAAGCCGTAGATGAAAGGCTTCAG
>NZ_RZSA01001502.1:0-983 GCF_003998075.1 Mesorhizobium sp. M2A.F.Ca.ET.037.01.1.1
GCCGGAGATCTTCTGCCCGAGCAGCATGCCGCCGCCGCCGGGCTTGGCGCCCTGGCCGACGACCACTTCGATGGCGTCGGCGCGGCGCAGGTCGCGCGGGTTCATGCCGTAGCGCGACGGCAGGTACTGATAGACCAGCCTCTTCGAGTGGCCGCGTTCTTCCTCGGTCATGCCGCCGTCGCCTGTGGTGGTCGATGTCCCGGCGATCGTCGCGCCGCGGCCAAGCGCTTCCTTGGCGGGACCGGAAAGCGACCCAAAACTCATGCCGGCGATGGTGATCGGGATCTTTAGCTCGATCGGCTTTTTGGCATGGCGCGAGCCGAGCACTACCGAGGTGTCGCAGCGTTCGCGATAGCCTTCGAGCGGATAGCGCGAGATCGAGGCGCCGAGGAACAACAGATCGTCGAAATGCGGCAGCTTGCGCTTGGCGCCGGCGCCGCGGATGTCATAGATGCCGGTCGCCGCCGCGCGGCGGATTTCGGAAAGCGTGTAGTCGTCGAAGGTCGCGGATTTGCGCGGCGTCGTGGGAGGATTGTGATAGGCCATTTCTGTCCTCAATACGCGTCGGCGTTGTCGATGTTGAAATTGTAGAGTTTGCGGGCCGAGCCGTAGCGCTTGAACTCCGATGCCTTGACGCCGGTCACGCCGGCCTTGTCGAGCAGGCCCTGCAGCAATTCGATGTGCTCGGGCCGCATCTCCTTGGCGATGCAGTCGGCGCCGAGGCTCTCCACCTTGCCGCGCACGAAGAGCCGCGCCTCGTAGATGGAATCGCCCAGCGCGTCGCCGGCATCGCCCAGCACCACCAGGTTGCCGGACTGCGCCATGAAGGCCGACATGTGGCCGATATTGCCATGCACGACGATGTCGATGCCCTTCATAGAGATGCCGCAACGCGACGAGGCGTTGCCCTCGATGACCAGCAGGCCGCCGCGGCCGGTGGCGCCGGCATACTGGCTGGCATCGCCCTTGATGACGATCGAGCC
>NZ_RZSA01001503.1:0-981 GCF_003998075.1 Mesorhizobium sp. M2A.F.Ca.ET.037.01.1.1
GTTCATAGTCGTAGCGTGTGTCGCCGATCTCGCCGATCACGCCAACCGGCAGGTTGCCGACGCGCCAGCGCTTGCGGATGCGGGCATTGAGCACCGAAGCCTCGAAGCGCGGATTGGCGCCGATGATCAGCACCGCGTCGGCCTGCTCGATGCCTTCGATGGTCGGGTTGAAGATGTAGCTGGCGCGGCCGAGCGACGGATCGAGCGCGGCGCCATCCTGGCGGCAGTCGATGTTCTTCGATCCGAGCGCGTTGATCAGAAGCTTCAGCGCGTAGATTTCCTCGACGGCCGCGAGATCGCCGGCAATGGCGCCGATGCGCTCGGGCGCGGTCTTCGACACCTCGTCCTTGATCGCCGCGAAGGCTTCCGCCCAGCTTGCCGGAGCGAGCTTGCCGTTCTTGCGCACATAGGGGCGGTCGAGGCGCTGCGTGCGCAGGCCGTCCCAGATGAAGCGGGTCTTGTCGGAGATCCACTCCTCGTTCACCGCCTCGTTGACGCGCGGCAGGATGCGCATCACTTCACGACCTCTGGAATCGACGCGGATCGCCGAGCCGACTGCATCCATGACGTCGATCGATTCGGTCTTGGTCAATTCCCACGGCCGCGCCTGGAAGGCGAATGGCTTGGAGGTCAGCGCGCCGACCGGGCACAGATCGATGACATTGCCCTGCAGCTCCGACGTCATCGCCTGTTCGAGATAGGTGGTGATCTCGGCATCCTCGCCGCGGCCGATCAGGCCGAGCTCGGAGATGCCGGCGACTTCGGTGGTGAAGCGGACGCAGCGCGTGCAGTGGATGCAGCGGTTCATCACCGTCTTGACCAGCGGGCCGATATACTTGTCTTCGACCGCGCGCTTGTTCTCGTGATAGCGCGAGGAATCGACGCCGAACGCCATCGCCTGGTCCTGCAGGTCGCACTCGCCGCCCTGGTCGCAGATCGGGCAATCCAGCGGATGGTTGATCAGCAGGAACTCCATCACGC
>NZ_RZSA01001504.1:0-977 GCF_003998075.1 Mesorhizobium sp. M2A.F.Ca.ET.037.01.1.1
TCCTATATCGTCGGCCTGACCAATATCGACAACCAGGGCATCTCCGGCATGGAGAAGTATATCGACGAGCAGGGGCTGAGCGACCTGCAGGCGTCGGGCCTTGCCATAGCCAAGGACCTCAAGCCGGTCAGGCTTTCGATTGATCTGCGCGTCCAGCATGTGGTGCGCGACGAGATCGCCGCCGGGCTGGAGCGCTATCGCGCCATGGGCGCCGGCGCCGTCGTGCTGAACATCAAGACGGGCGAAGTGATGGCGATGGCCTCGGTGCCGGACTTCGACCCGAACAATCCGTACAATGCCCAGGACAAGGACCGGCTGAACCGCATGTCGGCGGGCCTCTACGAGATGGGCTCGACCTTCAAGAGCTTCACCTCGGCGATGGCGCTCGATTCCGGCAAGGCGACGATGAACAGCCGCTTCGACGCGTCGCATCCGATCCGGGTCGGCCATCAGGCCATTCACGATTTCCACGGCAAGAACCGCGTGCTGTCGCTGCCGGAGGTGTTCCTCTATTCGTCCAACATCGGCTCGGCCAGGGAGGCAGAGCTTGTCGGCATCGAGGGGCACCGCGAATTCCTGCACCGCCTCGGCATTCTCGACAGGATGCAGACCGAGCTGCCGGAGGTCGCGCGCCCGACCGAGCCCAAGGTCTGGAAACAGGTCAACTCGTTCACCATCGCCTTCGGCCATGGCGTGTCGACGACGCCGCTGCAAGCCGCCGTCGGCTGCGCGGCGCTGATGCAGGGCTATCTGATCCAGCCGACATTCCTGGTCCGCAGCGAACAGGAGGCGATGGCGGTGGCCAAGAAAGTGGTCAGCGACAAGACGGTCGAAGGCATGCGCTATCTCTATACGCTCAATGCCGAGAAGGGCTCGGCCAGGAACGCCAGGGCCCCCGGCTACCGGGTTGGCGGCAAGACCGGAACGGCCGAGAAGGTCATCAACGGCCGCTACTCCAAGGAGTTGAATTTCAACAC
>NZ_RZSA01001505.1:0-976 GCF_003998075.1 Mesorhizobium sp. M2A.F.Ca.ET.037.01.1.1
GTCGTCGAGAATGCCAGTCTCGGCAGCCGGCGCCGTTTCCATGGCACGCTGGCCGACCTGCCGTCGCTGGAAGAGCGCGCCGACCTCACCGGTCCGGTCATGACGATCATCGGCGATGCGGTCGCTGGCGCCAATTTCGAACGATCCGAGCCGCTCGCGGCACATAAGCATGAGGGCGCGGCTTCAGCCGTCGCCGAAGGAGTTCAGCCATGAAGGTTCTGACCGCGAACAGGCTCTCCGACGGCATCGCCGTCTGGTACGCCGATGGCGGCTGGGCGGAGACGGTCGGTCATGCGGATATCGCACATGACAAGGCGGCGGAGGATCGGCTGGAAGCGATCGGCGCCTCTGCCTACGCCAACAATGAGGTTGTCGACGTCAATCTGATCGACGTCGATGTGGTCGACGGTTTGGCCGAGCCGGTGCGGCTGCGCGAAAAGATCCGCGCCGCCGGGCCGACCATCCGCACCGATCTCGGCAAGCAGGCCGCCCCGGAAGCCATCGGGGCGTAGAATTTTAGAAAAGCAGCGGGCGGACGCGCCCGGAAAGACGAAGCATGTACCGTTACGACGAGTTCGACCAGGATTTTGTTCACGCCCGCGTCGCCGAGTTCAGCGACCAGGTGCAGCGCCGGCTTGCCGGCGAGATCACCGAGGACCAGTTCCGGCCGCTCAGGCTGATGAACGGCGTCTATCTGCAGCTGCACGCCTATATGCTGCGCATCGCCGTGCCCTATGGCACGCTGAACAGCAGGCAGTTGCGCATGCTCGGCCATATCGCGCGCAAATACGACAAGGGCTACGGTCACTTCACCACGCGCCAGAACATCCAGTTCAACTGGCCGGCGCTGTCGGACATTCCGGCGATCCTGGCTGATCTCGCCAGCGTCGAGATGCATGCGATCCAGACCAGCGGCAACTGCATCCGCAACGTCACCGCCGATCATTTCGCGGGCGCCGCCGCCGACGAGGTGGCC
>NZ_RZSA01001506.1:0-976 GCF_003998075.1 Mesorhizobium sp. M2A.F.Ca.ET.037.01.1.1
CCTCCAGCACCGTGCCGCCGGCGGCGACGGTCCGCGCGGCGACCTTTTCGACGGCGGCGTTGCCGCGTCCGGCCTTGGCGAAGACCAGAGTCCTTATCGACCAGCCGAGGTCGAGGGCATCGATGACCAGCTTCAGGCCCTCGGCCATGAAGGCGTTCTGCTGATCGCGGAATTTCTTCAGCGCCAGTGCCTTGATGTCCTTGACCAGCGGATTGGCGAGGCTGGTGACTTCCTTGACCTGCCCGACAGGGCGAGCGCCGTCGTGTGCGTTCATTTCAAGCCACCCAGCGCGAGAACAGCGAGGTCGACAGCGCGCGGCCGGCGGATTTCTCGCGAATGATCAATTCGCCGGATTCGACTGTGCCACCCATGCCGACGAAGGTATCGCGCATCAGCGCATGGATGGCGAAGAAGGAGGCGCGGATCGAATAGGCGGTGAGGACGACGGCCAGCGGCTTCGGCGTCAGGATCGAGCGGCAGAGGTCGGTAAGGCCCGGCAGGTCCTCGAACAATTGCCAGACCTCGCCCTTGGGACCGCGGCCATAGGCGGGCGGGTCGAACAGCACGATGTCGTAGCGGCTGCCGCGGCGCTCCTCGCGCTCGGCGAATTTCACCGCGTCCTCGACGATCCAACGGATCGGCTTGTCGCCAAGCCCGGCCATCTCCTGGTTCTCGCGCGCCCAGCCGATCGCCTTCTTCGAGGCGTCGACATGGGTGACCTCGGCACCCGCGCGGGCCGCCACCAGCGAGGCAAGCCCCGTATAGCCGAAGAGGTTCAGTACCTTGACCGGCCGCTTCGCCGCCGCGATCAGCCCCGCCATATGGTCCCAATGCGAAGCCTGTTCCGGAAAGACGCCGACATGGCGAAACGAGGTGAAGCGGCCGAGGTAGTCGATGCCGTCATGCTTCATCGGCCAGGTCTCGCCGAGCGGCGCCTTCGGGAAGCGCCAGCGGCCGATGCCTTCCTCGTCGGTGT
>NZ_RZSA01001507.1:0-976 GCF_003998075.1 Mesorhizobium sp. M2A.F.Ca.ET.037.01.1.1
GATAGGGAAGAGGCCGTGATCGTCCTCTGTCCAGCTGATCGATCCATGCAACTTACACAGATAGACGAACGCATCGACTGCGGACCATTTTCGGTTTGAAAGATCCAGCTGCTCAGCCAAGGCGTAGCGAAATGTGGAGGGGTTGAATCGCCGCTCTATAATGCCCGAGAAACCATTGGCGTAAGGAATGCCAAGGCGATCCATCGCAGTTTCGTTGAACAGATCATAATTCGTGGTGAACACCCAAGGACGGGGTAGGCTTCGGTCGCGCAACACTAATTTGCGATAGAACTTTTCATAGAGGTCGCGGACAGCCGTATCCCCGTTCGCGAAAGCACCGTCAGTGCACTGCTCCCAAAGGAATGCTTGTACCTTGTTGACGACCTGCGTCAGTTCTTTGGCCCGCGTCCAGTGGGATGATTTCGCGCTACGTTGGGAGACAAAACGGAGACTGTGCAGGACCTCCATCAACCGCTCGAGGTTACGCGCGTACTCATCTTCCAGTTCGACGCCGGCCTCTTGGAGAATGGCCACTTCTTCTCTGGTTAGAACCCAGTCGGGCGACTCTACAGGCGGCAAGTCGGCAGTGTCTTCACCCAATAAATCCTCGTCCTCCGCAGCCTGCTGTGCGGCTGCCAACGCTTGGGTGGTAGTATTGCAAAACATCTCAGCTAGGGGCTGCATCGTTGAGATGCCTCGCTCCTCTCCATCGATACGCAATGACGAGCAGCCTGCACCTAAAAGAAACGCCACGTTGCGCGCGTTCAAGGCATCGGCGATGCCTTTCTGAACTGTCTCGACTCCTTGGGTCCAATCGATGATGGCCGGTGTCGAATCGCCGTTGCGGACAATCTGAAACTGGCGCTGCGGCGCCACATTCTCGTCAGCCATCCCCTCTTCCCCCCAACGATGCGAGCATCAAGAATACGCCCCAGTAGTGACCCACCGTTCAAATTAAAGCAAAGATGATTTGTAT
>NZ_RZSA01001508.1:0-975 GCF_003998075.1 Mesorhizobium sp. M2A.F.Ca.ET.037.01.1.1
TCGTCGGCGCGGTGTCGCTGGCGATCTGGGACGCGGCGTTCTGGACCTGGCAGGTCCAGGTCCTGGCCTTCCTCGTGCTGGCCGTGATCTCCGCCTATGTCGGTCGGCAGATCGCCGTCAGCCGGCAAGGCAGCGTCGACCAGCCGCTGCTCAACCGCCGCGGCGCGCAGATGGTCGGCCGCACGGCAACGTTGGCCGAGCCGATCAAGAACGGCCGCGGCCGCATCCGGCTCGGCGACACGCTGTGGCGCGTCTCCGGTCCCGACCTGCCGGTCGGCGCGCAGGTGCGCGTGACCGGGGCGGCGGATACCGATCTGGAGCTGACTGTCGAGGCAATCTGAGCCGAGACAGATCAAAATATCGGGCCGATTCGGCCTGAAATCTCACGCGTTAAGCTGCGCCGATGCGCAGCAGGTCGTGGAAGTGAACCACGCCCACCGGCATTTTGTTTTTGATCACGACCAGCGCGCCGATATTGTGCTCGTTGAGCATGGCGATCGCCGTGCCCGCTAGCGTCTGCGGATCGATCGTCTTGGGGGTGCGGGTCATCACCTCATCGACGGTGACGTCGGCGAGATTGCGATGCAGATTGCGTGCGACGTCGCCGTCGGTGACGATCCCGACCAGTTTGCCGCTGGCATCGACGATGCAGACACAGCCAACTTTCTTTTGCGAGAGCGTCATCACCGCTTCCGGCATCTTGGTGCCGAGCAAAGCAAGCGGCACCTGATCGCCGGTCCGCATGATCTCCGAAACCAGGGTCAGATTGGCGCCAAGCTGCCCGCCGGGGTGCAAGGTTCGGAAGTGATCGGATGTGAAGCCACGCGCCTCGAGCAGCGCGATCGCCAGCGCATCGCCCATGACGAGTTGCAGAAGCGTCGACGTCGTCGGCGCCAGCCCGTGCGGACAGGCCTCCGGCACGATCGGCAGCAGCAAGACCACGTCCGCCGCTCGCGCCAGTGCAGAGTTCTCGCC
>NZ_RZSA01001509.1:0-975 GCF_003998075.1 Mesorhizobium sp. M2A.F.Ca.ET.037.01.1.1
TCTTGGCCGTCTTGTCGAAGGCCTCGCCGAGCGCATCGTCGATCGTGGTCGCCCAGCGCTGGTAGTCGCCGACGCCGCGCACCGCGACGATCTGGGTGTGGCCGCCGGAGACGAGCAGCAGAAGGTAAGGGAAGTCCAGCCCGTCGGTCAGCCGCGCGGTCAGCGCGTGGCCCTCGAGGTGGTTGATGGCGATCAGCGGCTTGTTCGCGGCGGCGGCGATCGCCTTGGCCGTCATCAGGCCGACGATCAGCCCGCCGACAAGGCCGGGACCGGCGGTGGCGGCGATGGCGTCGACCTCGTCTAGCGAGACGGACGAGTCGGCGAGCGCCGCCTCGACGATGCCGTCCAGCGCCTCGACATGGGCGCGCGCGGCGATCTCCGGCACGACGCCGCCGAAGGCGGCATGCTCCTCGATTTGACTTAACACCACGTTGGACAGGATTTCGGGCGCGGCGCCGCCGTCCAGCGCCACAACGCTGGCCGCCGTCTCGTCGCAGCTCGTCTCAATGCCCAGAACGCGGATCAATTGGTCGCTAGCTCAAAGATTGTATCACCAGAGGTCTATCGATATTCAGGTGATGCCGGCCTGCAAATGACGGGTTCCTGCGCTTCCGGTGCTCACGTACTTCAAGTACGCTCCGCTCCGGTTCTCGGAACCCACCATTTTTCGGCTCGGCCTGACCTGAATCTCGACAGACCTCGGCCAAGGACGGGGGTTATCACGGACCGCGCGCCATGCAAACTTTGAAAATCGGAACACGCGGCAGCCCGCTGGCGCTGGCCCAGGCGCATGAGACGCGGGCGCGGCTGATGCAGGCGCACGGGCTGCCCGAGCAAGCCTTCGAAGTGATTGCGATCTCGACCAGCGGCGACCGCATCCAGGACCGGCCGCTCTCGGAAGCCGGCGGCAAGGGCCTGTTCACCAAGGAAATCGAGGAAGCGCTGCTCGACGGCCGCATCGACATCGCCGTGCAT
>NZ_RZSA01000150.1:0-9422 GCF_003998075.1 Mesorhizobium sp. M2A.F.Ca.ET.037.01.1.1
TGTCTGGACCGTGCTGATCGGCCTGATCGCTCTTGGTCTCGCTTTGCTGTCGCTTGCCGGGCCGTCGGGTCTTCGCAAGCCGTCGGCAGGCGCAGCACTGCTTTGTGTCGGCGGCGCTCTTGCCGCCAGCGGCCACGCCAGCGCCGCCGAACCGCAATGGCTGACGCGGCCGCTGGTGTTCCTGCATGGCACTGCAATCGCCTTCTGGGCCGGCGCGCTGGCACCGCTCGGCCTGGCATTGCGGCGGGAGCCGGCGGAAGCAAAAGTCTTTCTGCGGCGCTTCTCCCGGGCGATCCTGCCGGTCGTCATCCTGCTTGCCGCAAGCGGCATCGTGCTTGGAGTCATCCAGGTGCAAGAGCCGGCTGCGCTGGTCCACACCGCCTATGGCCGCCTGCTGCTGCTCAAGCTGGCGCTGCTGCTCTTCCTGTTCACGCTAGCCGCGGTCAATCGCTGGACGTTGACGGCGCCCGCCGAGGCCGGTGACACGGAAGTGCAGCGACGGCTGGTGCGCTCGATCGGCATCGAGGTGGTGATTGTGCTCGCGATCTTCGGCGTCGCCGCCGGCTGGCGCTTCACCCCGCCGCCGCGCGCGCTGGCGATCGCCGCGGCGCAGCCGGTGTCGATCCATATCCACACGCTGGAAGCTATGGCCGATCTCAGCATCACGCCTGGACATGCGGGCGCGGTCGCGGCGTCGATGGTGATTATGACCGGTGATTTCGGACCGCTCGACGCCAAGCAGGTGACGCTGGTGCTGTCGAAGCCGGATTCCGGCATCGAGCCGATCAAGCGGCCGGCGAGGAAACCCGGCGACGGCACCTGGCGCGTCGATAATCTCGTCATTCCGCTGCCCGGCCGATGGAACGCCCGGCTCGATATCCTCGTTTCGGATTTCGAGGCGGTAAAAATCGAGGCGCCGATCGACATCCGATCCGATTGAGATCCAGTCCATATAGAATACGGCGAGGCGGTTGACGGCGCCGCCAAGGCCCGTCATTCATCTTGCGAAACAGTGGGCATCGCGCGGAACGCGGCCACAACAAGCATTCGAAAGCAGGGAAGAAACGATGGAAAAAGCCGAAATCGGCCTGATCGGCCTTGGCACGATGGGCTCCAACCTGGCGCTCAACATCGCCGAGCACGGGCACCGCATCGCCGTCTTCAACCGCACGCCGTCGCGCACCGACGCCTTTGTCGAGAGCGCCGGTCCGCTGAAGGACATGGTCGTTCCCTGCTACAGCCTGGAGGAGCTTGCCGCGGCGATCCGGCCGCCGCGGCCGATCATCATCATGGTGCTGGCCGGCAAGCCGGTCGACGAGCAGATCGCGGCACTGCGCGGCGTGCTCTCCGACAAGGACATCGTCATTGATGCCGGCAACGCCAATTTCCGCGACACAATGCGCCGCTTCTCGGAACTCTCCGGCTCGGGCCTGACCTTCATCGGCATGGGTGTGTCCGGTGGCGAGGAAGGCGCCCGCCATGGGCCCTCGATTATGGTCGGCGGCACTGAAGAATCCTGGAAGCGCGTCGAGAAGGTGCTGACCGCAATCTCGGCCAAGTTCAAGGACGAGCCTTGCGCGGCTTGGCTCGGGCACGACGGCGCCGGCCATTTCGTGAAGACCATCCACAACGGCATCGAATATGCCGACATGCAGATGATCGCCGAGATCTACGGCATATTGCGCGACGGGCTCGGCATGGCGCCCAAGGAGATCGGCAAGGTGTTCGAGGAATGGAACAAGGGCCGGCTCAACTCCTACCTGATCGAGATCACCGCCAAGGTGCTGGCCGCCGACGATCCCAAGACCGGCAAGCCGGTGGTCGATATCATCCTCGACCGCGCCGGGCAGAAGGGCACCGGTAAATGGTCGGTCATCGAGGCGCAGCAGCTCGGCATTCCGGCCACCGCCATCGAGGCGGCGGTCGCGGCGCGCGTGCAGTCCTCGATCAAGGACGAGCGGCAGGCGGCTGAAAAGGCTTATGGCGATATCGGCGTCGAGAAGATCGCCGGCGACAAGGCCGCGCTGCTCAAGGATCTGGAGTTGGCGCTGTTCGCCGGCAAGATCGCGGCTTACGCGCAAGGGTTCGCGGTGATGAGCGGCGCATCCAAGGAGTTCAACTGGAACCTGCCGATGCCGACCATTGCCAAGATCTGGCGCGCCGGCTGCATCATCCGCTCGCAGATGCTGGACACGATGGCCGAGGCCTTCGGCTCGGGCAGCGCGTCCACCAACCTCCTGATGGCGCCGGCCTTCATCGCGATGATGAAGGAAGCGCATCCGTCGCTTCGGCGTATCGTGGCCAGGGCGTCCGAGGCCGGCTCGCCGGTGCCGGCGCTGTCTTCGGCGCTGGCCTATTTCGACAGCTATCGCCAAGGACGCGGCACGTCGAACCTCATCCAGGCGCAACGCGACTTCTTCGGCGCGCATGGTTTTGAGCGCATCGGCGAGCAGGGCGCCTTCCATGGCCCGTGGGGGAGCGGCGCGGGGCACTAACCCCGATAGGGCAGGACCTCACTCGGCTTGCTCAGCGACTGCAGTGAGCCGGGTTCCTTGCCTGCAATCCAGCCAAGCACGGCGCGGGCGAGCTCGTAGCCGGCCAGCCGGAAATCCTCGTTGACGACGAGCAGCTCCCGTCGAAATAGGTGCAGCACCTCCGAGGACTGTTTCGACACCACGTCGACATCGCGGCCGAGCTTCAGGCCGGCATCCTCGATGCCAGCGACGACGGCGAGCGTTGCCGCGGCGGCGCTGCTGATGATGCCGTCCGGGCGGTCGTCTCGGCGCATGAGCTGGGCGGTGCGCATCCTGATCTGCTCAATCGTATGGTCGATCGAGACGGTGTTGAAGGGCACCTCCGAGGCGCCGACCTCGCTCAGCGCATCTGCAAAGCCGTTCACCGTATAGCGGAAATAGGTGAGGCCAACCGGGGGCGTCACGAGGGCAAGCCGGTTGCGGCCTTTGGCGGCGAGCGCGCGAACGGCTTCGCCGGCAAAGGCGTAATTGTCGAAGTCGTGATAGGGATGCACCAGCCCCATGTCGGTGCGGCCATGCGTGGCGAAGGGAACGCCGTGCTCCAGCATGTAGCGCGCCCGCGGATCGTTGGGCTGCGTGCGCGATATGATGACGCCGTCGGCCGAGCCCGTCTCGACCAGATAGCGCACCGGGTCGAGCGAATCCTGCGAGCGCGAATAGGGCGTGACGATCAGGTGATAGGGCGTGTCGGCGATGACCTCGGTGACGCCGTAGATGATGTCCGAGACGAAGCTCATCAGCTCGTGCTCGGTGTTCAGCACAAGCGAGATGACGTTGGTCTTGCCGGTCCTCAAGCGCACGCCGGCGCGGTTCGGACGATAGCCGATCTGTTTGGCGACGAGCTGGACGCGGCGCCTGGTCTCGGCGCCGATCTCGGGCGCATCCTTCAGCGCACGCGACACCGTCGTGACGCCAAGCCCGGTCATGAAGGCAAGCGTCTTCAGCGTCGGCCGCTCCTTGCCTGACGCGTCGTCGCCCTTCTTCGTTACCCGTCTATCCATTCGTCCCGCCCGCCAGGCGCATAGCAGCCGCGGGGCCAGCCGGCAATCGTGCGGCGTTGACGACTGCGCGACTTCTGCCCGCGGCGAGCACCAGTATACTGAAACGTTACAGATTGCCAATCTTCGTGATTGGCCGGCAAGGTCACGACCTTTGCAGTCCGCGGGCGGAGATGAACCCAAAGTCCCTGGAATCAAAAAGAAATATCGATCTGGGACCGGTTTCAGCCACGATCAATCACTTTGGCACCAGCTTTGGCGCTTTGAGAGAAGGATTTTGTTCGCGCCTCGAAAAAATCTTAGGCCGCTTTAAGACAAGGGGTTGCCTATGCCGGCCATTTGCCGTATCCAAAATCTGTAACGTTTCAGATTCTGGGAGGAAGCCGAAATGCGATACAAATTCCTGACTGCCGCCTTTGCCGCGACGGTTGCGCTCAACTTTGCCGGTCCGGCGGCTGCGACCGACCTCGAAGTCACCCATTGGTGGACTTCGGGCGGTGAAGCGGCGGCGGTGGCCGAGCTTGCCAAGGCATTCGATGCCACGGGCAATCACTGGGTCGACGGTGCCATCGCAGGCTCCGGCGGCACGGCGCGGCCGATCATGATCAGCCGCATCACCGGCGGCGACCCGATGGGCGCCACTCAGTTCAACCACGGCCGCCAGGCCGAGGAACTGGTCCAGGCCGGGCTGATGCGCGACCTCACCGACATCGCCACCAAGGACAAATGGACCGAGATCGTGCGGCCAAAGAGCCTGCTCGACTCGTGCACCATCGAGGGCAAGATCTATTGCGTGCCGGTCAACATCCATTCCTGGCAATGGCTGTGGCTGTCGAATGACGCCTTCCAGAAGGCCGGCGTGCCGACGCCGAAGGACTGGAATGAATTCGTGGCCGCCGCTCCGGCGCTGGAGAAAGCCGGTATCATCCCGCTCGCGGTCGGCGGGCAGCCCTGGCAGGCATCGGGCGCCTTCGACGTGCTGCTGGCCGCGGTTGGCGGCACCGACGCCTTCCTGAAAGTGTATAAGGACAAGGACGCCAAATTCGCCGCCGGTCCCGAAATCGCCAAGGTGTTCAAGGCGGCGGACGACGCCCGCAAGATGGCCAAGAACACCAATGTGCAGGACTGGAACCAGGCGACCAATCTCGTCATCACCGGCAAGGCCGGCGGCCAGATCATGGGCGACTGGGCGCAGGGCGAGTTCCAGGTCGCCGACAAGACCGCCGGCAAGGACTATACCTGCCTGCCCGGCCTCGGCCTGAATGAGGTGATCGCCACCGGCGGCGACGCCTTCTACTTCCCGCTGCTCAAGGACGCCGACAAGTCCAAGGCGCAGGAAGTGTTGGCCGAAACGCTGCTCGATCCCAAGACCCAGGTCGCCTTCAACCTCAAGAAGGGCTCGCTGCCGGTGCGCGGCGACGTCGACCTCAACACGGCGAACGACTGCATGAAGAAGGGCCTCGCCATTCTCGCCAAGGGCGCCGTCATGCCGTGGACGGACCAGCTGCTCTCGCAGGACAGCCAGAAGCAGAAGGAGGACCTGTTCTCCGAATTCTTCGCCAAGCCCGACATGACGCTCGAAGACGCGCAGAAGCGCTTCGCCGACATCATCGCGTCGGCCGACTGATCGACGGCGCCCCCGCCAACTCCCGACCCCAGCCTATCCGGGGCCGGGAGCCTGACGTCTCATTGCCCGGCTGCCGAGATGAGCAACAGCGAACGCCCGAATCAGCTTTTCCGCAACCTGAACGCCAAGATCGCGTCGATCCCGATGATCCTGACGGCTCTGGTGGTGTTCGTCGGCGGTACGGCCTGGACGGTGCTCTATTCCTTCACCAATTCGA
Source organism: Mesorhizobium sp. M2A.F.Ca.ET.037.01.1.1 (assembly GCF_003998075.1). Taxonomy (NCBI): domain Bacteria; kingdom Pseudomonadati; phylum Pseudomonadota; class Alphaproteobacteria; order Hyphomicrobiales; family Phyllobacteriaceae; genus Mesorhizobium; species Mesorhizobium sp. M2A.F.Ca.ET.037.01.1.1. Next base: position 5,377 of record NZ_RZSA01000150.1, read on the forward strand.
AGCTCCTGCCGCGGCTCAACTTCGTCGGGCTCGACCAGTACCACCGGCTCTGGTCGACATCGCGCTGGCTGGTCTCGATCGAGAACCTCTTGATCTATGGCGCGATCTCGCTGGTGTTCTCGCTGGTCATCGGCTTTCTGCTGGCGGCGCTTCTCGACCAGAAGATCCGGTTCGAGGACACGTTCCGCACCATCTTCCTCTATCCCTTCGCGCTGTCCTTCATTGTCACCGGGCTGGTCTGGCAATGGCTGCTCAATCCGGATTTCGGCGTGCAGCGCGTGGTGCGCGACCTCGGCTGGACGAGCTTCAGCTTCGACCCGCTCTACAATTCCAGCATCGTCATCTACGGCATTTCAATCGCCGCGCTCTGGCAGGGCACGGGGCTCATCATGTGCCTGATGCTCGCCGGCCTGCGCGGTATCGACGAGGACATCTGGAAGGCGGCGAGAGTGGACGGCATCCCCGCCTGGAAGACCTATCTCTTCATCATCATCCCGATGATGCGGCCGGTCTTCATCACCACGCTGGTGATCATCGCCGCGGGCATCGTCAAGGTCTATGACCTCGTCGTGGCGCAGACCAGCGGCGGCCCCGGCATCGCCTCGGAAGTGCCGGCCAAATATGTCTATGACTACATGTTTTTCGCCCAGAATCTCGGCCAGGGTTTCGCCGCCTCGACCATGATGCTGCTTTCGGTGGTGATCGTCATCGTGCCCTGGGCCTATCTCGAATTCGGAGGCAAGAAACGTGGCTGACGTCGCCTCCCTATCCCCCGGCGCCGAAGCGCTCAGGCGCGATGCCGCCGGCCCCAGCGGGCCGAAGCCGCGGCATGTGCTGTCGCGCCGCAACATCTTCCTCTACGGCACGCTCATCGTTGTCGCGCTCTATTATCTTCTGCCGCTTTACGTGATGATCGTCACATCGCTGAAGGGCATGCCCGAGATCCGCCTCGGCAACATTTTCTCGCCGCCGATGGAGATCACCTTCGAGCCTTGGTTGAAGGCCTGGGCCACCGCCTGCACCGGGCTCAATTGCGACGGGCTGTCGCGCGGCTTCTGGAATTCGGTGCGCATCACCGTGCCGTCGGTGCTGCTCTCGATCGCGATCGCCTCGGTGAACGGCTATGCCCTGGCCAACTGGCGCTTCAAGGGCGCCGACACCTTCTTCATCATCCTGATCGTCGGCGCCTTCATTCCCTATCAGGTGATGATCTATCCGATCGTCATCATCCTGCGCGAGATCGGCATCTACGGCTCGCTGACCGGGCTGGTGATCGTGCATTCGATCTTCGGCATGCCGATCCTGACGCTGCTCTTCCGCAACTATTTCACCTCGATGCCCGAGGAATTGTTCCGCGCCGCGCGCGTCGACGGCGCCGGCTTCTGGGGCATCTACCTGCGCATCATGCTGCCGATGTCGCTGCCGATCTTCGTCGTCGCCATCATCCTGCAGGTGACCGGCATCTGGAACGACTTCCTGTTCGGCGTCGTCTACACGCGCCCCGACACCTATCCGATGACGGTGCAGCTCAACAACATCGTCAATTCGGTGCAAGGCGTGAAGGAATACAACGTCAACATGGCCGCAACCATCCTGACCGGGCTGGTTCCGCTCATCGTCTACTTCGTTTCCGGCAAGCTCTTCGTGCGCGGCATTGCCGCCGGCGCGGTGAAAGGATGATGATGGACATCGCCAATCCCAGCGTTTCGATCCAGGACTTGTCGCTCAATTTCGGCGCCGTCTCGGTGCTGCAGACGCTCAACCTGGATGTCGCCGAGGGCGAGTTCATCGTGCTGCTCGGACCGTCCGGCTGCGGCAAGTCGACCTTGCTCAACTGCATCGCCGGTCTGCTCGACATTTCGGACGGCCGCATCTTCATCAAGGGCAAGAACGTCACCTGGGAAGAACCGAAGGATCGCGGCATCGGCATGGTGTTCCAGTCCTACGCGCTCTATCCGCAGATGACGGTGGAGAGGAACCTTTCCTTCGGCCTGCGTGTCGCCGGCGTGCCGAAGGACGAGATCGCCAAACGCATCGCCCGCGCCGCCGAGATCCTGCAGATCGAGCCGCTTTTGCAGAGGAAGCCCTCGGCGCTTTCGGGCGGCCAGCGCCAGCGCGTTGCGATCGGGCGGGCGCTGGTACGCGACGTCGATGTCTTCCTGTTCGACGAGCCGCTCTCCAATCTCGACGCCAAGCTGCGTTCGGAATTGCGCGTCGAGATCAAGCTGTTGCACCGCCGCCTGCAGAACACGATGATCTACGTCACCCACGATCAGATCGAGGCGATGACGCTGGCCGATCGCATCGCGGTGATGAAGGGCGGCGTGATCCAGCAGCTAGATGCGCCGCAGACGATCTACAACCGCCCCGTCAACCGCTTCGTCGCCGGCTTCCTCGGTTCGCCGGCGATGAATTTCATCGACGGCAGGCTGGAGAAGGACGGCGGCGACTGGCACTTTGCCGTGGAGGATGTACGCATCCCGCTTGCGACCTATGCCTTCGAGAAGGAGCCGGCGCCAGGCCCCGCGGTGTTCGGCATCCGGCCCGAGCATGTCGCCTTCAACAGCGGCACGGGCTGGCCCTTCGCCGCGACGGCTAATGTCGAGGTCGTGGAGCCCATGGGTTCCGATACGCTGGTGTGGCTGAAACTCGGCGGGCAGAACTTCACCGTGCGCGTCACCTCCGAACGCACGCCGAAGAACGGGGATCCGGTCAGCGTCGGCTTCGATCCGATGCGCGCCTCGCTCTTCGACGCTCAAACAGGCAACCGAATTTAATCTCCCAGGACCAACCGAACGGACAGGACAGATGAACTGGTCATTCCAACTCTACAGCGCCCGCAATTTCCAGCCATGGGACAGCGTGGTGAGAATGCTCGGCGAGCTCGGCTACAAGCAAGTGGAGGGTTTCGGCGGCGTCTATGACGACCCGAAAGCCTTCCGCGCCGAGCTCGACAAGAACGGGCTGGCGATGCCGACCGGGCATTTCTCGATCGACGCGCTGGAAAACGACTTCGGCGGCGTGCGCAAGATCGCCGACGCGCTCGGCATCACGCTGCTGGTCTGCCCCTATCTGATGCCCGACCAGCGTCCTTCCGACAGCGCCGGCTGGCGCGGCTTCGGCGAGCGCCTGGCCAAGGTGGGCGAGACGGCGAAAAAGGCTGGCTACGGCTTTGCCTGGCACAACCATGATTTCGAGTTCAAGGCGCTTGCCGACGGCTCGCTGCCGCAGGACCACATCCTGTCTGCCGCACCCGACATCGGCTGGGAAATGGACGTCGCCTGGGTGCTGCGCGGCGGCGCCGATCCTCTGCCCTGGATCGAAAAACATGGCAAGCGCATCGTCGCCGTGCACGTCAAGGATATCGCCAAGCCCGGCGAGGGGCTGGACGAGGACGGCTGGTCCGATGTCGGCCACGGTACGATCGATTGGGCGGGCCTGTTCAAGACATTGCGCGCCAAGAGCGCGGCGCAGTATTTCATCATGGAACAGGACAATCCCAATGACATCGAGCGCTATGCCCGTCGCTCGATCGCGGCAGCCAAAAGCTGGCAGGAGTAATTGAAATGGCAGACAAGCTTGGCGTCGGCGTCATCGGCTGCGGCAACATATCAAAGGCATATTTCTCGCTGGCGCCGCTGTTCCGCGGCATCAAGATGCGCGCCTGCGCGGACATCAACATGGACGCGGCGAAAGCGCGGGCAAAGGAGTTCAAGCTGCGCGCCGAGACGGTCAACGACCTTCTCAAGGATGACGAGATCGACATCATCGTCAATCTCACCATACCGGCGGTGCATTACGAAGTGTCGAGGCAGGCGCTCGACGCCGGCAAGCATGTCTATTCGGAAAAACCTTTCGTTCTGTCGATCGAGGAAGGACTCGACCTCAAGAAACGGGCCGAGAAGAAGGGCCTGCGCATCGGTTCGGCGCCGGATACGTTCCTCGGCGGCGCGCACCAGCTGGCGCGCGAGCTGATCGACAGCGGCAAGCTCGGCAAGATCACCAGCGGCACCTGTCATGTGATGGGCCACGGCATGGAGCACTGG
>NZ_RZSA01001510.1:0-975 GCF_003998075.1 Mesorhizobium sp. M2A.F.Ca.ET.037.01.1.1
GGCGTGTGCTTCGGCAGCGTCGGGAAATCGCCCGAGAAAGACACCGTCGATGACGGCAACCACCGGCGGTAGCCTGCGCGTCCAGGCCCAGACATTGACCCTGGCGCCCAGCCGGTATGGCCAGAGCAGGATGCGGCTTGCCAGCGACACGCGGCCGTCCGCTGTCTTCTGGAATACTTTTGGCCCGGCTCCGGCATAGCCGAAAGCGACGATGGCCAGCGCAAGTGCCGGCCACAAAAGGATAAGCGCGAGCGCCGAGAAGAAGGCGCCGATGGCTGCACCGGCGAGCGCCAGGGCGGCGCCCAGCGCGTAGCAGAGCGAAAGCCGCCGCGCCTTGCCGTCTGCAGTCAGACGGAAGCCGGCGAAGGGCAGCTCGCCCCGGGCCGGAAACAGCCACAGCGCGAAGAAGCCGAGTAGCGCGCCGGTCGGGATATCGATGAAATGGTGCTGCCAGGTTGTCAGCACCGAGGCGCCGATCAGGAAGCACCAAACGTGCCAGAGCGTGAGCAGGAGGCCCGAAAGGCGCTGGCGCCAATGATCCCAGATGATCGCCAGCAATGCGATATGCAGGGACGGCGCCTGGTTGAACGGCTTGTCGAAGCCGCCGAGCACGGCAAACATGAAGCCGGGCAGGCCGGTCGTCGCCGGCCGCACAAAGGTGGCGGTCAGCGGAAACAGGATGAAGCAGGAGACGGCGACGACCTGCGCGGTGAGGTAGCGGCCAGCCAGCCGGTTCACGCCCTGCCGGCTGTCGTTGAGCAGCAGCGACAGGGCGTAGAAGAGGTTGATCGACCAATAGGGCACGATCGTCCAGGCAAGGAATGGAACGTGATGTTCCCACGAGAACACGATGCTGCCGACTTGATTGCGTTTCGAGGCCAGCCAGTTGGCGAAGCCATAGGTCGAATAGAAGAACGGCGCGAGGAAGGCGAGCCACAGCGCCGCCCGAAGGACGACACGTCCGTAGGGTTCGGC
>NZ_RZSA01001511.1:0-975 GCF_003998075.1 Mesorhizobium sp. M2A.F.Ca.ET.037.01.1.1
GGTTTGAAGCCATCAGCAGCGGCAATCCGTTGCCTTTTTTTCCGAAACGGCTCGTTCGGAAGGCAAGCTTTGTCATCGAAAGAGCGACTGGAACCTTCTTTCCGACACGAGATGTGCTGATCAAGTCTCCGCGAAAGATCGAAGCGGAGCGAAAGGTTGGTGCCGATGTCCGCGTCCTGCGCGTGGAGGGCGATGGACCGACAATGTCACAAGAGGCCAATCTCAATCGTCTTAGCGAGGTGGTGGCCCAAGGATGGGATGAACAACTCGCGTCGATCGATGGCCGCACGGCGTCAGTGCGAGACGATGAATACATGGTAGTCCGTGTCGTAGACGGGGTACCTCGGGGATTGCCTGAGGCAGCTGGTGATGAGCTGCGCCGGATTGTCGACGTGGTTGCGGCGCTTGACGTTGGCAACCCCGGCCTAACGGTCCAGTATTCGGGACCGCAATCCTCGCGGCATATGGAGCCGGTGTATCACGATTGCTCGTTTAGCCCGGAGGACCTGATCATAGGGGGCTCGGCCCAGCGTGTGGAATTCGAGAAGCTTGTTCGGGGGGCACACCAGCGGGTGATCATCCATTCGACGTTCATCAAAGCGTCGGACGTCGAAGCCCTGTTCGAGATCATACGCGCTGCATGCAGGCGCGGCGTCCGCTTCAGCGTATTCTGGGGTGCAGAATATGATGAGGAGACCGAGACTCGAAATGCGGCGGAAGCCGCTAAAATCATGGAGATGGTGGGCAAGGACGCGGATACCGCGGGCCGCTTTGTCGTCGACATGCGAACGACAGGCTCTCATGCGAAGGTGATGCTGGTCGATACGCCTTCGGGAGAGTGGCTGGCAGCCGTAAGCTCTTGCAACTGGTTGAAGTCGCCGTTTCGAAACATTGAGTTGACGGCGATACTCCGCGATCAAGCGGTTGTGGCTGATGTAATGGGCGCCTTTCAGCAGATCATCGGGAGGCGCGGCC
>NZ_RZSA01001512.1:0-973 GCF_003998075.1 Mesorhizobium sp. M2A.F.Ca.ET.037.01.1.1
GCACCATGATGTCGGGCTTGATGCCGAAGGCCTGCGAACCGAACATCTCGCCGGTCCTGCCGAACCCGCAGATCACTTCGTCGGCCACCAGCAGGATGCCGTGTTTCGACAGCACCGCCTGGATCTTTTGCCAGTAGCCGGCGGGTGGGACGACAACGCCGCCGGCGCCCATGATCGGCTCGCCGATGAAGGCCGCTATCGTTTCAGGCCCCTCGGCAAGGATGAGCTTCTCCAGCTCGTCCGCGAGCCGGGCGGAAAACTGTTCCTCGCTTTCGCCGGGCTCCGCGTCGCGCCAGTGATGTGGCGTCGACGTGTGCAGGATGTTGGCGATCGGCAGGTCGAAGGAGAGATGGTTGTTCGGCAGGCCGGTCAGGCTGGCCGAGGCGATGGTGACGCCATGATAGCCGCGCTTGCGGCTGATGATCTTCTTGCGCGCCGGCTGCCCGAGCGCGTTCGAGCGATACCAGATCATCTTGATCGCGGTATCGTTGGCCTCGGAACCGGAATTGGTGAAATAAGCCTTGCTCATCGGCACCGGCGCCATCTGCACCAGCTTCTCGGCCAAGTCGATCAGCGGCGAATGCGCCTTCGATCCGAAGTCGTGGTAAAAGGGCAGCTTCGACATCTGTCTTGTCGCGGCTTCGACCAGCCGCTTTTCCGAGAAGCCGACGGCAACGCTCCACAAGCCCGCCATCGCCTCGATGTAGCGATTGCCGGCAATGTCCTCGACATAGACGCCATCGCCCTTTTCGATGACCAGCGGACCGGTTTCCTGGTGCTTGCGCGCGTTGGTGTAGCCATGCATGTGGTAGCTTATATCGCGGGCTTCAGGGGAATTCGGTCGGGGGTCCATCATGGCTCCTGTCTGCCTGCGTCCAAGCGGGTATTGCCATGCCCCCTCCAAGGGTCCGCAGTTCCCTCTTGCATTGTGCTGTTTGATGCATCATGTTTCTTATAAGATATAGTGTCAAGC
>NZ_RZSA01001513.1:0-973 GCF_003998075.1 Mesorhizobium sp. M2A.F.Ca.ET.037.01.1.1
ACAGATCGTGGTCGTCTTGGGCGAGGCCGGCGCCGGCCTCGCCCAAGACGACCACGATGCGGCCGCGGCCCCCGATTGCGTCCGCCAACAGGGCATCCATCTGCTGCAGCTGCGGCTGCCGTTCCAGAAGCATCATCGCTCTCTCGCGAAATTGAAATTCCATCGTGGCGGATCGCCGCCGCGATAGCGTGGGAGACAGTCCTAAAATGTGACTTTCCACACATTCAAGTGCCATCTTCCACATAAAACGTCCCAAAGATAGGGAATCGTCCCGGGCAATATGGGGAATGGCTCCGATGCATGGCCTTTCCCGAAATGGTGGTATCCGCCTTGCTCGAAACGAGCACGGAGCAATTCCGGGAAAACTGCGTAGCGGTTGGCTCGGCGACTTCGCCGTGGCCTTCCGTCCGGAATTGCGTGGAAACTTGCAATCCAATCACGAAAGGAAAGACGATCGTGCCACGTTATCTCGTTGAACGCACCTTCCCGGAGGGCCTGCATGTGCCGATGAACGATGCCGGCGCCACCGCGATGGGCGGCGTCATCGCCCGCAACGCCGAGAAAGGCGTCACCTGGGTGCAATCCTTCGTCTCGCCCGACAAGGGCAAGAGCTTCTGCATCTACGACGCGCCCTCGCCGGAGGCGATCCGCAGCACCGCGCAAAAGAATGCGCTTCCTGTCGATAAGATCACGGAGGTGCGGGTCCTCGACCCCTACTTTTATCGCTGACGGGGAAGACCGTGTCGGGCAGACCATACCCGTCGCCGGCGGACCTGACGCCGTGCCGGACAGCGAGAGTGTACCCGCCGCGGCGGATTACCTCCCGCCACGGCGCGGCTTCATGCGACGGGCCTTGTCGGCGCTGCTTTCGCCGTTGCGAAACCGGCGCCGCCTTCTGCCGCCTCAGGACGATTACCTGAGACGCGACATCGGCCTCGATGAGCGGGAGATGCCGCGCGAATACTGGGAATAT
>NZ_RZSA01001514.1:0-970 GCF_003998075.1 Mesorhizobium sp. M2A.F.Ca.ET.037.01.1.1
GCCCGGACGGCGATTCAGCTCCGCAACGCGGCGGAGATGGCGGCCAGCCCGCCGCGCAGCTCCGCTTCCGTCGGCCAGCCGAAGCCAAGGCGGAAGAAGCGCTTCGGCATCTCGAACCAGTGGCCGGGACCGACATAGGCGCCGTGCTCCTCCAGCAGCCGGGTGTAGAAGCGGTCGAGGTCGAAGCCCGCATCGATATTGAGCCGCGGGAACCCGACGACGCCGCCTTGCGGCCGCACCCAGTCGACCAGCGTCTCGCCGTCGATCCAGGCCTGCACGATGTCGCGGCGCCTTGCCATCTCCGGCAGCAGCGAGGCGAGGAAGGCGTCACGGCGTTCGAGCGTGGCGCGCGCGATCGCCTCGTCGATGACGCTGCCGCAGATGCCGATCTGCTCCTTGGCGGCGAGGAAGGTTTCCTGCAGTTGCGGATCGCGGGTCAGCAGCCAGCCGATGCGGATGCCCGGGATGCCGAAAGCCTTGGACAGGGAGCAGACGCTGATGGCGCTTGGGCTGAGCGAGGCCGCCGCCGGCAGGCGCTCGCCGTAGGAGAGATCGCGATAGGTCTCGTCGACCAGCAGGCGGCACTTGTGATGTTCGGCAAGCGCGATCAGCGCGTCGAGATCGGCGCGTGTCATCATCGTGCCGGTCGGGTTGTGCGGGCAGGTGACGCTGATCAGTTTCGTGTTCGGCCGCAGCTCCGCCTTCACGTGCTCGATGTCGATGGCAAAGCCCTGGTCGAAATCGAGATCGACATAGGAGATGGCGCAGCCGATCGCCTTCGGCGTCTCGATGTTGGTGGCGTAGTTCGGCCGGACGACGACAAGATGGTCAGCGGGCGACAGCAGCGCGGTGGCGATGATGAACAGCGCGCCGGCCGCGCCCGCCGTCACCAGCACATCGGCGTGGGAAAGGCCGTTGTCCTGCGCGGCGATCAGCGCGCGCAGGTCCTTGTCGCCGCGATGCTCGCCAT
>NZ_RZSA01001515.1:0-967 GCF_003998075.1 Mesorhizobium sp. M2A.F.Ca.ET.037.01.1.1
CCATCCAGCTCGTTCAACACATCAGCCGACAGCTCCAACTCCGCGGCTGCCAGATTCTCCCGCAGATGCGCGACCGAAGAGGTGCCCGGTATCAAAAGGATATTGGGCGAACGCTGCAGCAGCCACGCCAGCGCCACCTGCATCGGCGTCGCGCCGAGCCGGTCGGCCACGTCGGACAGCGTCGACGATTGCAACGGGCTGAACCCACCGAGCGGGAAGAACGGCACATAGGCGATGCCGTCGCGAGCCAGCTCATGGATCAGCGCGTCATCGTCGCGGTGCGCCAGATTGTACTGGTTCTGCACGCAGACGATGTCGCAGATCTTGCGGCCTTCCGCGATCTGCGCGCGGGTGACGTTGCTCAAGCCGATATGGCGCACCAGGCCTTTGCGCTGCAGCTCGGCAAGCTTGGTGACCTGCGCCTCGATGGAACCTTCGGCCGGACCATGCACCCCGAACATGATGCGCAGATTGACGACGTCCATCACCTCAAGACCGAGATTGCGGAGATTGTCGTGCACGGCCTGCTCGAGCTCGTCGGCTGTGAAGGCCGGCAGCCAGGAGGCGTCTTCGCCACGGCGGGCGCCGATCTTGGTGACGATGGTGAGGTCGTCGGGGTAGGGCGCAAGCGCCTCGCGGATCAGCCTGTTGGTGACATAGGGCCCGTAATAATCGCTGGTGTCGATATGGTTCACGCCTTGCGCTACCGCTTCGCGCAGCACGGCGATGGCCGCGTCATGATCTTTCGGCGGACCGAACACGCCCTTGCCTGCGAGCTGCATGGCGCCGTAGCCGAGGCGGCGGACCGAACGGTCGCCGAGTTTATAGGTGCCGGATTTGTTTACGCTGGACATCGTGGTCTCCTTCGCTGTCGACGAGGGAGATAGCTCATGGCCGCTGTCCCGATAACCGGGTATAACCGGTACGGCTTGTGCGGAATTAGGAACAATGGCGGCTGATCTCAACG
>NZ_RZSA01001516.1:0-965 GCF_003998075.1 Mesorhizobium sp. M2A.F.Ca.ET.037.01.1.1
CGCTCGCGATGACCGGTGGCGCCGGCGGTGCGATCACGCGCTCGGTGAAGATCGGACCCGGCTTTGCCGTATCGGATTCGAGGTCGTAGTCCTCGATCGAGGCGACCAGCCAGCAATCGGGATCGTCGAGGAAGGGCTGGAGGTTCGGCCGGCGATGCGTCTCGCGGACCTCGCCGGTTTCCTCATCCTCCGTGGTCAAGACGACGGTGGTGTTGATGGGACCGAAGGCGCGGACAAAATTCGACCAGGCAATGCGCAGTCTGACCTGCGCGTCTCGCCAAGGCCGGTCGAGCTCCTGGGCCTTCAGCACCTCGCGCACGGCATCGCGGATCGGGATCAGCTTGCTGACTATGCGGACATGTTTTTCCGGGATGCCCTCGCCGCTGCGGCTCTTACGGACCTTCACCGCGACTGGTTCGCCGTCGACGACCTGCATGAGGCCATGGCGGTTGTCGACGAAGTAGCTGCCCTCGCGGACATGCCGGTCATCGGAACGCTCGCTGGCGATCGGTGCGTTGTCGCCGTCGGGATCTATCGTCTGCGCCTCGCCGTCATATAGGCCCTCGGGGAGGAGATCGATTGCAGCGGTCAGCGCGGCGGCGAGGTCCTCCCTGTCATTCGGCAGGCAGGTGTAGGTCTCGTCGGGACCGTAGATGCCGCGCCTCAGCGCGTGACTGCCGAACACGGAGGCCGGATGGCGCGCGAACCAGCGATTGACGCGGATGGCGCCTTCGTCCTCCGTCGCCGGCCGGATCTCTTCAAGATCAAGCCAGGAGACATCACCTTCAGCTTCATCGGACATTCTCTTCCGGAAAAAGAGAATGTCGACCACGACGTCCGTACCGGCATCGGCGCGAAAGCTGCCCTCGGGCAGACGGAAGGCTGCGATCAGATCGGCGGACTTCGCGATTTCCTCTCGCGCCGTCGCATCGGCCTTGTCCATCGTGCCGTGGCTGGTCACGAAG
>NZ_RZSA01001517.1:0-962 GCF_003998075.1 Mesorhizobium sp. M2A.F.Ca.ET.037.01.1.1
CGCCCGCAGGCCCCTCCCACCCAAACACACTCCTACCCCCCAGCAGATGCGACTGGTCCATCTCGCCCGCCACGATCTCCTTCAAGCTCGGTCCGGTCACATACCGCTCCATCCGGCGTGACTCCCCGTCCAGCCTTCTTAGCGCCTCCAGCTCCTCGCCGCGCCCGAGCTTCGCCTTGCCCACCGCCGATTTCAGCACGGATATCGTCTCGTCATAGACCTTCAGCGGCACGGGGAAGGGGTGGCGGTCCTTGCCGCCGTGGGCTAGCGAGAAGCGGGCCGGGTCGGAGAAGCGGTAGGGCGCGCCGTGCACCACTTCGGAGACCATGGCGAGCGCCCGCACCGTGCGCGGGCCGACGCCGGGGACCAGCAGCAGCTCGGGGAAATCCTTCGGGCCGCTTTCGATTGCCGAGGCGATGTTGCCGTGCAGGCGGCGCATGACGATGTCGCTCTCGCGCACGTCGTGATGCGCGGGCATGATGAGGTTAGGCAGCATCGGCTGCGCGGCCGGTTCAGGCTCGGGCCGCGGCTCCAGCACGGCAAGCTCGTTCAGGATCTTTTCCGGGCTCATGGTCTTGAGCAACTCGACCTGGCTGCCGCGGGCTTTTTCGGCGCGCCGGTCGGTCAGGTTGACGATCTCGCCCTGGCGCTCGCCTTCGATTGCGGCATGCGGCTGGTCGACGAAGCTGGTCAAGCCTTCCGACAGCCAGTGATAGCGGCGCGCCTGGCGGGCATCGCCGTTCATGCCCTGCTGCACCACCACCCAGCGCCCGTCATCGGCGACGATGAAGCCGTGCAGATAGAGGTCGTAGCCGTCCTGCACGGCGGCGCTGTCCACCTTGGCGACCAGCCGGCTGGCGGTGGCAAGCGCATCGCCGTCCAGGCCGACATGCTCGCCGATGGCCAGCAATTCGCCCGGCGTCTTGCGCGAATGCGCGCCGCGCCCGCCGCAGACATGGATG
>NZ_RZSA01001518.1:0-961 GCF_003998075.1 Mesorhizobium sp. M2A.F.Ca.ET.037.01.1.1
CACCCGAAGGCTTAGAATGTCAATCACCTGCTCGCGAAAATCGACACCCGCTGCTTGGCCTGAAGGGCGGCCGGTGCTAGCGAAGACAGGGGGAGAACCGGCCTTGGCGTCCAGCATCCACGATCTCGCGCGTCATCTGAACATTTCGATCGGCACCGTCTCGCGCGCGCTGAACGGCCGTGCCGATGTCAATGCGGAGACGCGCCAGCGCGTGCTGGAGGCCGCCAGGAAGCTGAACTATTCGCCCAACCAGTCGGGCCGGAGTCTCAGGAAAGGCGCCACCCATTCGATCGCCTTCATGCTGCAACCGCACCCTGGCGACCAGCAATATGGCGAGCCGTTCTTCATCCCTTTCCTGACCGGTCTGCAGGCGCGGCTCGCCGAAAGCGAGCTCGATCTGATGGTCGTTATGGGTGAGCCCGGTCAATATCAGCCGGAGAGGCTGCGCCGCGTGGTTGAGACGCGCCGGGCCGACGCGGTCGTGTTGGCCAATACACGGCGGGAAGACGATCGGATCGACTATCTCAGCAAGGCCGGCTTTCCCTTCGCCACGCTTGGCCGAAGTCAATCCGGCGGCGACACCTATCCTTCGCTCGATATCGATTTCGAGAGGGCGGGTGAGGAAGCCGTCGACCGGCTGGTCGCGCGCGGCCACCGCCGCATTGCAGCCATCCGCCCTTCGCTCGATCTCAACTTCGGCTACCTGTTCCTCGACGGCTACCGCAAGGCGCTGCAGCGGCACGGCATCGAGGTCGACCCCGGCCTGATCGCCGACGGCTTCATCAACGAGACCGGCGGCTATCAGGTGACGCCGCGCGTGATGCTCTCCAAGGATCGGCCGACAGCCGTCATCTTCAACAATGACGCCATGGCGCTCGGCGGCTGCAAGGCGCTGGCCGAGATGGGCATTAGGCCCGGCCACGACATCGCGGTGATCGTCATTGTCGACACGCCGCTTTGC
>NZ_RZSA01001519.1:0-960 GCF_003998075.1 Mesorhizobium sp. M2A.F.Ca.ET.037.01.1.1
GTTTCGGGCTGGCAAGCAGGGCACGGCCGATCGCGACGCGCTGCTTCTCGCCGCCCGACAGTTTCGCCGGCCGCCGGTCGAGGAGATGACCGATGCCGAGCAGCTCGACCACCGCATCCATCTTGGCGTAGCGCTCGGAAGCCGGCGTGAACCAGCGGCCATAGCGCAGATTGCCGGCGACGCTCATATGCGGGAACAGCCGCGCATCCTGGAACACCATGCCGATCCGCCGCCTGTGCATCGGCACGAAGATGCGCGCTTCAGTATCGGCCAGCACCCGCCCATCGACGGCAATGCGGCCCTTGTCCGGGCGGATCAGCCCCGCGATCAGTTTGATCAGCGTCGACTTGCCCGAGCCGGAAGGCCCGAACAGCGCCGTCAGCCGCCCGGCGCTGTCGAAACGCGCTTCCACGGCGAAGTCGCCCAGGCGATGGCGGATGTCGACCGAGAGCATCATTCGATGTCCATCCGCCGGCCGACGCGCCGCGCCAGCACCTCCGAGGCGACGAGCGCGACCATCGAGATGACGATCGAGATCAGCGTCAGCCTGAGCGCGCCCTCATCGCCGCCGGGCACCTGTGTGAAGGTGTAGATCGCCGAGGGCAAAGTCTGCGTCTCATTGGGGATGTTGGAGACGAAGGTGATGGTGGCGCCGAACTCGCCCATCGCCTTGGCGAAGGAAAGGATCGCACCCGCAATCAGGCCGGGCAGGATCAGCGGCAGCGTGATGGTGGCGAACACCCAGAGCGGATTGGCGCCGAGCGTGCCGGCCGCGGCCTCGATTCTGCGGTCGACGGCCTCGATCGACAGCCGGATCGCCCGCACCATCAGCGGAAAGCCCATGACGCCGCAGGCCAGCGCCGCGCCGGTCCAGCGGAACGAAAAGACGATGCCGAAATGCTCGGCAAGAAAGGCGCCGGCCGGCCCGCGCCGGCCGAAGGTGAGCAGGAGCAGATAGCC
>NZ_RZSA01000151.1:0-9320 GCF_003998075.1 Mesorhizobium sp. M2A.F.Ca.ET.037.01.1.1
GCGGAGGTAGTCCTTCCAGCTACTGGAAGGTCAAGGGCCAGTTTCGACTTTCGGAAATTCTGGTCGTTTGGCCTTGCGCTGCATCAATCGCGCGCCATCGGAAACGCGGACGCCAGCCCCATACACAGCGCGAAGAAAACAGGCTATAGACGCCGCCGAATGGCAAAGATCTCCCTGAAACTCAACGAAATCATCGATGGCGACGCCTTGCGCCGCGACTTGACCGCGCTGACGTCGGCAAGCGCCGGCGACGGTTCGGGACCGGCGGTTCGCACCGCCGTGCTCCAATTGCTCAAAGCCAGGCTGGCGGAGGGGCGCAAGATCGCCGAGGCCATGCTCAAGGAGGATGGCGGCGGCAATGCCTGCGCCGAGCGGCTCTCGCATCTGATGGATGAGCTGATCCGGGCGCTCTATGATTTCGCCGCCACCCATGTCTACCGGGTAAAGAACCGTTCGGTGGCCGAGCGCATGGCGGTCGTGGCGGTCGGCGGCTACGGCCGCGGCACGCTGGCGCCGGGCTCCGACATCGACCTCCTGTTCCTGCTGCCCTACAAGCAGACGCCATGGGGCGAGCAGATCGTGGAGTATATGCTCTACATGCTGTGGGACATGGGGCTGAAGGTCGGCCACGCCACCCGCAACATCGAGGAATGCCTGCGGCTGTCGCGCAGCGACATCACCATCCGCACCTCGATCCTCGAGGCGCGTTTCCTGTGGGGCGAACAGAAGCTCTATGAAGAGCTGCTCACCCGCTTCGATCACGAGGTGGTGCGCACGACCGGGCCGGAATATGTGCAGGCCAAGCTTACCGAGCGCGACGAGCGCCACGCCAAGGCCGGCGAAAGCCGCTATCTGGTCGAGCCCAATGTCAAGGACGGCAAGGGCGGGTTGCGCGACCTGCAGACACTGTTCTGGATCGGCAAATATTTCTATCGCGTGCGCACCGGCGAGGAGCTGGTCGAGAAGGGCGTCTTCACCCAAGCCGAATATCGCGAGTTCCAGAAGGCCGAGGATTTCCTCTGGGCGGTGCGCTGCCACATGCATTTCCTCACCGGCAAGGCGGAGGAGCGGCTGCATTTCGACATCCAGCGCGAGATCGCCGAACGTCTGGGCTATACGACGCATCCCGGCCTGTCGGCGGTCGAGCGCTTCATGAAGCACTATTTCCTCGTCGCCAAGGATGTCGGCGACCTCACCCGCATCTTCTGCGCGGCTCTCGAGGAAGAGCAAGCCAAGCATGTGCCTGGCTTCAACCGCATCTTCCTCACCTTCCAGCGGCGCAAGCGCAAGCTTGCCGGCACGTCCGATTTCATCGTCGACAACCACCGCATCAACATCGCCGACGACGGCGTGTTCGAACGCGACCCGGTCAACCTGCTGAGGCTCTTCTGGTTCGCCGACAAGCATGGGCTGGAGTTCCACCCCGACGCGCTGAAGCTGCTCACCCGCTCGCTCGGCCTGGTCAACAAGTCGCTCCGGCGCGACGAGGAGGCCAACCGGCTGTTCCTCGACATATTGACCTCGGACCGCAACGCCGAGCTCAATCTCAGGCGCATGAACGAGGCCGGGCTGCTCGGCAGGCTGATCCCCGACTTCGGCAAGATCGTCGCCATGATGCAGTTCTCGATGTACCACCACTACACGGTGGACGAGCACCTGATCCGCTGCATCGGCGTGCTGGCCGAGATCGAGCGCGGCGATGGCGAGAAGATTCACCCGCTGGCGCATTCGCTGATGCCGGGGCTGAAGAAGAGCCGCGAAGCGCTTTATGTCGCGGTGCTGCTGCACGACATCGCCAAGGGCAGGCCGGAAGACCATTCGGAGGCCGGCGCCCGCATCGCCCGACGCATCTGCCCGCATATGGGGCTGTCGCCGGCCGATACCGAGACCGTCGCCTGGCTGGTCGAAAACCACCTTGTGATGTCGATGACGGCGCAGACGCGCGACCTCAACGACCGCAAGACGATCGAGGATTTCGCTTCGATCGTGCAGTCGGTGGAGCGGCTGAAGCTGCTTTTGATCCTCACCGTCTGCGACATACGCGGCGTCGGGCCGGGCGTGTGGAACGGCTGGAAGGGCCAGTTGCTCCGCACGCTCTATTACGAGACCGAGCTGCTGCTGACCGGCGGCTTCTCGGAAGTGTCGCGGGCGCAACGTACCGCCGCCGCGCGCGAACGGTTGGCCGAGGCGCTCTCGGCCTGGCCGGCCAAGGAGCGCAAGCGCTATGTCGCGCAGCACTATGAGAACTACCTGCTGACGGTCGACCTCAACGACCAGCTGCGCCACGCCGACTTCATCCGTGAGGCGGATGCGGCGGGCAAGAAGCTCGCGACCATGGTCAAGACGCATGAATTCGAGGCGGTGACCGAGATCACCGTGCTGGCGCCGGACCATCCGCGCCTGCTTTCGATCATCGCCGGGGCGTGTGCCGGGGCCGGCGGCAACATCGTCGACGCACAGATCTTCACCACTTCCGACGGGCGGGCGCTGGACACTATCCTGATCTCGAGGGAGTTCGACCTCGATGAGGACGAGCGGCGCCGCGCCGAGCGCGTCGGCCGGCTGATCGAGGACGTGCTGTCCGGCAAGAGCTGGCTGCCGGAGATGATCGAGAAGCGCACCAAGCCGAGGCGTGGCGCCAAGGTTTTCAGGATTCCGCCGCGCGCCGAGATCCGCAACACGCTGTCGAACCGTTTCTCGGTGATCGAGGTCGAGGGGCTGGACAGGCCGGGCCTGCTGTCCGAGATCACCGGCACGCTCTCCGACCTTTCGCTCGACATCGCCTCGGCGCATATCACCACCTTCGGCGAGAAGGTCATCGACACATTCTACGTCACCGACCTGACCGGACAGAAGATCGACAGCCCGACACGCACCGCTACCATCCACAAGCGGCTGATCGATACGCTGGAAGGCAATTCGTCGGAACGCAACGGCAAGGCCAAGGCGGCGGCCGAGTGACCATCCATTTGACGCAATTTCCCTGGCAGTCCTTCCCGGCATGAGCCTCGTCAAGAAATTCGCCACCGTCGCTTCCGGCACGCTGATGAGCCGAGCGCTGGGTTTCGGCCGCGAGATGCTGATGGCGGCGGCGCTCGGCACCGGGCCGGTCGCCGACGCCTTCAACGCCGCCTTCCAGTTCCCCAACACTTTCCGCCGACTGTTCGCCGAAGGCGCCTTCAACGCCGCTTTCGTGCCGCTCTTCGCCAAAGAGATCGAGCAGCATGGCAATGAGGGCGCCAAGCGCTTTTCGGAGGAAGTGTTCGGCGTGCTGTTCTCGGCGCTGCTGGCGCTGACGATCGCCATGGAACTGGCGATGCCGCTGATCGTGCGCTACCTGGTGGCGCCGGGCTTTGCCGATATCCCGGGCAAGTTCGAGACGACCGTCACGCTCGCCACGATCATGTTCCCGTATCTCATCTGCATGTCGCTCGGCGCCATGATGGCCGGCATGCTGAATTCGCTGCGCCGCTATTTCGCGGCGGCGATCGCGCCCGCCTTCCTCAACATCATCCTGATCGCCGTGCTGGGTTACGCCTGGTATCACGGGCTGGATGCGCATGGTGTCGGCTTCGGCTTGTCCTGGGGCGTGCTGGCGGCGGGCATCGTGCAGCTCGCCATCGTCTGGATCGCGGTGCGCCATGCCGGCATCTCGATCGGCTTTCGCCGTCCGAAGATGACGCCCAACGTCAAGCGGCTGCTGATCCTGGCGCTGCCGGCGGCGATCACCGGCGGCATCACCCAGATCAACCAGCTGATCGGCACGGCGATCGCCTCGGCGCAGAATAGCGCGGTCTCGTCGCTCGCCTATGCCGACCGCATCTACCAACTGCCGCTCGGCGTCGTCGGCGTGGCGGTGGCAATCGTGCTGTTGCCGGAACTGTCGCGGGCGCTGAAATCGGGCAATCTGGTCGAGGCTGCCAATCTGCAGAACCGCTCGGTCGAGTTCACCCTGTTCATGACGCTGCCGGCGGCGGCGGCGCTCTGGGTGATGTCGGAACCAATCGTGCGGCTGGTCTATGAGCGCGGGGCGTTTGCCGCCAACCACTCGACGCCGATCGTCGCCTCGATCCTGGCGATCTTCGGCCTAGGCTTGCCCGCCTTCGTGCTGATCAAGGCTTTCACGCCGGGCTATTTCGCGCGCGAGGACACGCGCACGCCGATGATCTTTGCGGCCATTTCGGTCGGCGTGAACGTCGCCACGGCGCTCACCCTATTCCCGTCCATGGGGGCGCCGGGCATAGCGGTGGCCTCGGCCGTCGCGGGCTGGGTCAACGCGCTGATGCTGCTCGCCATGCTGATCCGGCGCGGTCATTGGGGCCGCGACATCCCGCTCTTGAAGCGCATTCCAAGGCTGGTGCTGTCGGCGGTGATCATGGCGACCGCGCTTTACTTCGCCGAGCACTACTTCGCCGCAAGGCTAGGGCCCGGCTCGCCCCTGGTGGTGAAGGCGACGACGCTGTTCGCGCTGATCGGCGGGGGGGCGGCGCTCTATTTCATTGCCGCCTTCGGCACCGGCGGCGCCGAATTCGGCATGATCCGCAGGAACGTGAAGCGGGGCGAGGCAAAATCTGCGCCGCCAGTCACGAAACAGTCTCCAGATCAGTGAGCCTGAATTCGTCGGCGGTGGAAAGCATCGGAACTGCGTAGTAGCGGGCGCAAGCGTAGTGGAAACAATCCGCCATGTTCAGGCGCATGGCGTTGCTGCGAAACCGCGACGCGGCCTCGATAGATAGCGACGCTGCCTCGGGTGCGGGCGGAAGCTCGCGCAACGCAATTGCCCGCTCTTCCAGAAAGCGGCCCACAATCTCCGCACATCTGACGACCGGTATGGCTAGCTTTTCCGGTCGCGCTAGCGCCATCGCCGCCTCCCACACGGCGATGGCGGAAGTGAACGGTGCCGACGCTTCCGTGACCGCTCGCGCGCAGCGCTCGGCTTCGACCTCGTTGCTTAGCATCGCGACGATGGCTGCAGCGTCGACAAACATCAGTCGTCGCCAGACAATTCATCGTAGACCGAACGAGGCAGCGGCTTGCGCGCCTGCTCGCTCAACTCAATTCCAAATTCGGCCCTGAGCCGAGCAGCCGTCTCCAACGGCGTCTCACGATTGCGGCGACGCTCCAAGGCTTCGCGCATGGCGATCACGATGGCCTCGGTGATTCCGACACCCTCGATCCTCGCCAAGGTGCGAGTCAGGCTGTCCGCTTCCTTATTGTTGATATTGATGGTCATCGCTCTCCTACATTTCTCTATGTAGCTAACACAATGTAGCAAACTATGCGAGATACATCAATGGCGGACCCCGGAACGGAAGATACGGGAGCCAGATCAAATCCCAAGATAGGAAGATTGTAGGCGCTAAGCCGGCAGCCTCTTGATCCCGCTGTCCCCTTCGGCCATAAGCGCGCCCGTCGAAAGACTTTCGCCGCGCGCGGTTTCCAGCCGCATGATTGGCTCCAAAAAGTCTGCAACTTTTTGGAATCATGCTTAGACGGCCCTCCACAAGCCATGAGGAACTCATGTCCCCCTTCAAGCCACTCGTCTTTTCGGGCGTCCAGCCGACCGGCAATCTGCATCTCGGCAACTATCTCGGTGCCATCAAGAAATTCGTCGCCCTTCAGGAACAGTCCGACTGCATCTATTGCGTCGTCGACCTGCATTCGCTGACGGCGCAGCTCGTCCATCATGACCTCGGCGACCAGACCCGCTCGATCACCGCTGCGTTCCTGGCCTCCGGCATCGACCCGAAGAAGCACATCGTCTTCAACCAGTCGCGGGTCATGCAACACGCCGAGCTTGCCTGGATCTTCAACTGCGTGGCGCGCATAGGCTGGATGTACCGGATGACGCAGTTCAAGGACAAGGCCGGCAAGGACCGCGAGAATGCCTCTCTCGGCTTGCTCGCCTATCCCAGCCTGATGGCCGCCGACATCCTGCTCTACCGCGCCACCCATGTGCCGGTGGGCGAGGACCAGAAGCAGCATCTGGAGCTCACCCGCGACATCGCGCAGAAGTTCAACAACGACTTCTCCGAGAAGATCGCGGCGCTCGGCGTCGGCGTCGAAATGCAGGTCGGCGAGGAGACCGTGAACGGCTATTTCCCGATCACCGAACCGGTCATCGGCGGTCCGGCGGCGCGCATCATGAGCCTGCGCGACGGTTCCAAGAAGATGTCGAAGTCGGACCCGTCCGACCTGTCGCGCATCAACCTGACCGACGATGCCGACACCATCTCGAAGAAGATCCGCAAGGCCAAGACCGATCCGGAGGCCTTGCCGAGCGAGGTCGACGGGCTCGAAAGCCGGCCCGAAGCGGAAAACCTCGTCGGCATCTATGCCGGCCTGGCCGAGATCTCGAAGGAAGACGTGCTGAAGGAATATGGCGGCCAGCAGTTTTCCGTGTTCAAGCCGGCGCTGGCCGACCTTGCGGTCGAGAAGCTGGCGCCGATCGCTTCGGAGATGCGCCGCATCCAGGGCGACCGCGCCTATGTCGACGCCGTGCTCAAGGACGGCGGCGACCGGGCCCGCGCAATCGCCGAAGGCACGATGAAGACGGTTCGCGACATCATCGGCCTGCTGCAGGACTGACCGACCGGTCTAATAGTTGTTTCGACGCAATTCCGGACGGAAAACCTCTTCACACTTTTCCTGGAATTGCTCCAGGACCATCGCCACGCCGGCCGGCGGCTTGCCGCCGGTTCGCGGCGGTGGCAGATTGCGGCCAATTGATACCGAGCAGATAGACATGGTCTCCAAACGCCTCAGCCGCGAAGCCGGCCATCGCCGCAAATTCCTGGCGATCATCGACGACACGCCCGAATGCGAGCGCGCGGTCGCCTACGCCTCGAAGCGGGCGCAGCACACCAACGGCGTGCTGGTGCTGCTCTATGTCATCGAGCCTGACGACTTCCAGCACTGGCTGGGCGTGGAAAAGATCATGCGCGAGGAAGCAAACGCGACGGCGCGCGGAGCCCTCGACGGCCACGCCAACAAGGTACGCCAGATCGTCGGCATCGAGCCGGAACTGGTGGTGCGCGAGGGCAAGCCAACCGACGAGATCCACAAGCTGATCGAGGACGACCAGGACATCGCCTTCTGGTGCTGGCCGCCGGCGCCGGCAAGGAAGGCCCGGGGCCACTGGTCAGCGCGGTTGCCGGCCGGGGGGCGGCTTTCCCAATTCCTGTCACGGTGGTGCCGCAGAATCTGTCGGATGAGGAGATCGACAGCCTCGCCTGAGATGTGCTGATATTCAGGTGAGGCCGGTCTGCTAACGGCCTGACCTGAATCTCAACACATCTCAAGTGGATGAGGGTCGAAAACATTCCGCCAGCCAGCCGTTCAGGGCGACGCGTTTCGCTTGAATGTCGAGCCGATAGAGCCTATTTAGAATTATTCCAAACTATCGGCCCGGGAAGGGCCTGGAGATACCCATGTTCATCCAGACCGAATCGACGCCGAACCCGGCGACGCTGAAATTCCTGCCGGGCAAGGAAGTGTTACGCGAAGGCACAGCCGATTTCCGCAACGCCGAAGCCGCGGCGGAGGCCTCGCCGCTGGCCGGCCGGCTGTTCGAGATCCCGGGCGTCACCGGCGTTTTCTTCGGCTATGATTTCATCACCGTGACCAAGGACGGCCCGGACTGGCAGCATCTGAAGCCGGCCATCCTCGGCGCCATCATGGAACACTTCATGTCTGGCGCGCCGGTCATGGCCGCGGCCGCTCCGGCGAGCGAAGCCGGCGGGACCGGCGAGTTCTACGACAAGGCCGACGAGGAGCTGGTGCTGACCATCAAGGAACTGCTCGACACGCGCGTGCGTCCCGCGGTTGCCCAGGACGGCGGCGACATCACCTTCCGCGGCTTCGAGAACGGCACCGTGTTCCTGCACATGAAGGGCGCCTGTGCCGGCTGCCCGTCGTCGACCGCGACGCTGAAGCACGGCATCCAGAATCTGCTTCGCCACTTCGTTCCGGAGGTCCAGCAGGTCGAGCAGGTCGCCTGACGCCCATTGATAGTTCTACCCTGCTGGCCATCTGCTTCGGTTTTCTGCGCTTCCGGTGCTCACGTACTTAAACGTACGCTCCGCTCCGGTTCTCGAAAACCAAACCATATGGATTCAGCAGGACGAACTCTCAAAAGGGCGTCGAGCCGCACCACCCAAGAAACAAAAAACCGGGCCCCAACAGCCCGGTTTTCTGTTTTTGGACGTCTTGTTGTTGCCTAGACGGTCCGCCTGCGAAAGCTTTTGGCCTTGGCCTTCGTGATCACATCACGATGACCTTGGCGCCGACCGACGCGCGGTCGTAGAGGTCGATAATGTCCTGGTTCATCAGCCGGATGCAGCCCGACGACATCGCCTTGCCGATCGAGAACCATTCCGGGCTGCCATGCAGGCGGTAACCCATGTCGCCGCCCTTGTTGAAGAGGTACATGGCGCGCGCGCCGAGCGGGTTCTTCAGCCCCGGTTCCATGCCGCCGGCGAACTTGGCGAGCTCGGGCTGGCGCTTGATCATCTGCGAAGGCGGCGTCCAGGTCGGCCATTCGCGCTTCAGCGCGATGTGGGCGGTGCCGTGCCACTCGAACCCCTCGCGGCCGACGCCGATGCCGTAACGCATCGCCATGCCGTCGCCCTCGATGAAGTAGAGGAACTTGTTCTGGGTGTCGACAATGATGGTGCCCGGCTTCTCCGAAGTGTCGTAGCGAACTTCCTGCCGGTGGTACCTGGCGGGCACCTTCTCGATCGGGATGCGCGGCAGCTGATAGCCGGCATCGGTCATCGCGCCATAGTTGTTGGTGAACAACTGCCCG
The DNA here is from genome assembly GCF_003998075.1 of Mesorhizobium sp. M2A.F.Ca.ET.037.01.1.1. NCBI lineage: Bacteria > Pseudomonadati > Pseudomonadota > Alphaproteobacteria > Hyphomicrobiales > Phyllobacteriaceae > Mesorhizobium > Mesorhizobium sp. M2A.F.Ca.ET.037.01.1.1. The sequence goes on from NZ_RZSA01000151.1 coordinate 8,807, forward strand.
CCGATGGTGCTGCAGCCGCTGACCGCGGTCGACAGCGCAAGGGCGGCGAGGATTGCAAACGACTTCAAGCGCATGAAAAGGTCCGACGCCCTGTCTCTGTATCAGCGGCACGAGTCGGCCGCTTTCTTGCCATCATTCATGCTGGCATTTCTTTTGCTTGCCAAGCGCGCACTGCCTATATGCAAGGCCTTACCTGACGGTAGATGCCGAACTGCGGCATTTCCGCAACAGGCCTCACAGGATTGTGAAACAAAATCAATGAGGCGGCTTCAGGCGCCGCCGGGGACTTGAGGAGAGCGCCATGAATGTCGGAGACGCCGCCGAACGTTCCGGCCTGCCGGCCAAGACCATCCGCTACTATGAGGAGATCGGCCTGATCCGTCCGGCGCGAGCCGATAATGGCTATCGCGACTACTCCGGCGAGGATATCCACCGGCTCGCCTTCCTGCGCCGCGCGCGCAATCTCGGCTTCTCAATCGACGATTGCAGGCAGCTTATGGCGCTCTATCAGGAC
>NZ_RZSA01001520.1:0-959 GCF_003998075.1 Mesorhizobium sp. M2A.F.Ca.ET.037.01.1.1
CGATCGGGCATATGGACGCCGGAGCGCGCTCGACCGCGCTTCTGGTGCGCGCGGTCGCGGAAGCGATAGAGGGCAATTGATGAGCAATGTCGGGATCGTCATCGTGTCGCATTCGCCCCTCGTCGCCGAGGGGACGGCCGACATGGTGCGCCAGATGGTGGGCGACGAAGTGCCGCTTGCATGGTGTGGCGGAAACGGCCATGGCGGGCTCGGCACCAGCGTCGAGGCGATCATGGGCGCGATCGACAAGGCCTGGTCGGAAGCGGGCGTCGCCATCTTGGTGGATCTCGGCGGCGCCGAGACCAACTCGGAGATGGCGGTCGAGATGATCGGCGAGCCGCGCTCGCACAAGATCGTCGTCTGCAACGCGCCGATCGTCGAAGGCGCGGTGATGGCCGCGACCGAATCCTCCGGCGGCGCCTCGCTCAAGGAAGTGGTGGCGACGGCGCATGAACTGTCGCCGTCGTGAACGAACAGGAACCGACTGAATGTCCGCATCCGCCGAAGCAACGGTCCTGATCACCCACGCGGTGGGCCTGCATGCGCGCCCTTCGGTGAAGTTTACCAAGCTCGCCAAGACGTTCGCGGCCGAGGTGGAGGTGGCGGTGGCAGCCAACGGCCCCTGGTTCGACGCCAAGAGCATCGTCAAGGTGATGGCGGCGAAGGCGCCGAAAGGGACCATGCTGCATATCCGCGCCAAGGGCGACGGCGCGACCCAGGCGGTGAAAGCGCTGGTCGATCTGGTGCAGCGCGATTTCGACGAGGATGCGGATCATGCCCGGTCCGCTTGAAACGGATCCGCATGTCCGTGGGAAACCGGGTCATGCGGATTGAGGGTATCCCCGCCTCTCCCGGTTATGCCGAAGGTCCGCTGTTCGACCTCGACCAGCCTCCGGTCAGCTACAAGGCCAAGGCGAGCGCCGGGGAAGAACAAGCCGCACTGGTGAGCGCGATCGGCA
>NZ_RZSA01001521.1:0-957 GCF_003998075.1 Mesorhizobium sp. M2A.F.Ca.ET.037.01.1.1
TGTGGAGCCTCAACAGGTTGTCCTCGGTTAGAGCGAGGCGACTGATAGGTGTTTTGGACTTTAGGCTCCCGTGGGGACGGTGCCAATTGTATCTGTGCAGCCAGACCGGCAACTCTGCGGCGCGGTGATCTGAAGTCGGATAAGCGATGGCATAAGCCCATTCGCGCAGTGCTGTCTGGATGAAGCGCTCGGCCTTGCCATTGGTCTTGGGTGTATAGGGTCTTGTCCTGACGTGCTTGAGGCCGAGATCGCGGCAGGCCTTGGCGAAGGCCTTTGATCTGTAGCAGGAGCCGTTGTCGGTCATGACGCGGGCTATCGTGACGCCGAGGCTGGCGTAGTAGGCCACCGCCGCCTTGAGGAAGGCGATGGCGCTTTCTTTTTTCTCGTCGGGCAGGATCTGCGAGAAGGCGATGCGGGAGGCGTCGTCGATGCAGACATGGACGAACTCCCAACTGCTGCCGCGCGAGCTGGCATTGCCGGTGCGCTTGCCGGTAATGCGATGACCGATGCGCTCGAAACGACCGAGCTTCTTGATATCGATATGGATCATCTCGCCAGGATGCTCGCGCTCGTAGCGTCGGATCGGCTCGGCCGGTTCGATATCCCGCAACCGCGACAGTCCGGCACGCTTGAGAACCCGGCTAACGGTGGCGGGCGAGACGCCGACCTCATGGGCGATGTGCTTGCCGGTCCAACGTTGCCGCCGCAGCGCCATGATGCGCTCGGCGATCAACGCAGCGGTGGCCTGCGGCATATGGGCGGGCCGCGAGGAACGGTCGATCATGCCGGCCCGCCCTTCGGACTTGTAGCGCTCGACCCAGCGCGCCACGATCTTGGCCGACACGCCGTAGACACGCGCCGCATGGGCTTTGGAGAAAGCGCCTTCTATCACCGACAGCGCCATCTCCTCTCGACGCAGCGGTGTGAGACGGGCATTCTTATGGATGTTCATTCGGA
>NZ_RZSA01001522.1:0-956 GCF_003998075.1 Mesorhizobium sp. M2A.F.Ca.ET.037.01.1.1
GGTGCGTACCAAGGGCTCGCTATCCTCGAAAACCGCCCAGCTGATGGTCTTCAAGCTGTTGGCCGCGGCCAGGAAGTGGCGACGATTGAAAGGACAAAATCAGTTGCCGAAACTCATCGCAGGTGCCAGGTTCCTGGACGGAATCCAGGTCATCGAAACGAAGCCGCAGAGCGCCGCTTGATCAGCCTCGTCACCCAAATTCCAGCATAGCTCCATCGGAACTGCCAGCCTTCCTTGCCGATCAGGCGCATATCAGCGCTGACGATACCGAGGACGGCGATGGCGGTCACCTCCAGGCCGCCGAGTAACGACCCTCAAAACACCGCACTGGTCGAGGCCAGCCTGAACCGGTATCTTGTGCCTGCCCTCGGGAGTCGCTCTATCCACCATGTGATCGACACCGACATTGCTAACGTCACCAAGAAGATCGTCGCCGGGGGTCACCCGCAAGCGGCTAACACGGCCTTCTGGTGTATGCGGGCATTTTTCAACTGGTGTCGCAAACCGCCGCAACGGCTCATCCGCGGTTTCCCCGCGAGGGATTGGAAAATCCGGATCCGGCCCCGATCGTCAAGCGCAAGCGAGTGGTGAACGATGCCGAACTGGCGGCTATATGAACGGGCTGTGAGCCCGAACCGGGCGATATCGGCTATTCGTTCGGCTCCATCGTCAAGCTGCTCATTCTGACCGGACAGAGGCGTACGGAAGTTGCCGCGATGCGTTGGTCCTCAACCTTGAAGCCGGAACATGGAACTATCGGGTGACCGCACGAAGAACGAAGAGCCTACGCTTATTCCGCTGCCCACACTGGCGGTGTCGGTCCCCCAGACGGTACCGAAGACCAATGACACGTTTTTTTCCCTGCGAGGGGCAACGAAAGAAGCCACTTCTCAGGCTACGCGAAGGGCAAGAAGGCTCTAGACGGCAAGGTCAATACTGACGGGGTGGCTTTGGAG
>NZ_RZSA01001523.1:0-955 GCF_003998075.1 Mesorhizobium sp. M2A.F.Ca.ET.037.01.1.1
TCATTGGACCGATTTCTGTCAAACGCGGTAAACAGGATCGATGCGAAGGGGCGGGTCTCCGTTCCGGCGCATTTCCGTGCGGTGGTTCAGAAACGCGGCTATTCGGAGCTTTACGCGCTGCGCTGCCTGGACCTGGCGGCCATGGATGTCGGCGGACTCGACCTGCTCGACCGCTACGAGCAGCGGATCGCGCTGGAGGATCCCTTTCTGCAGACGGCGGACGATATGTCGTTCTTCTGCCATGGCGACGGGACGTTCCTGAAGCTCGATCAGGATGGCCGCATCACCATGAGCGACTTCATCCGCGAGCATACGGGCATCTCGAACGAGGTGGCCTTTGTCGGCCGCGGCAATTTCTTTCAGATCTGGGAGCCGGGACGGCTTTCCGCCTATGGGGCGCAGGCGCGCGCCAGGCTTTTGCAGCTTCGGCAGGGGACGAATCCCGGGGAGCGATCGGAATGATGGCTGGCCACGGCGATGATCCTCACGCCGTTGGCGGACCGGCCCGCCACATTCCGGTCCTCCTTGCCGAGGTGCTCGACGCGCTTGCACCGCAGGCCGGCGAGACGATCGTCGACGGGACATTCGGTGCCGGCGGCTACACCAGCGCCATCCTCGATCGCGGCGCCTCCGTCATTGCCATCGACCGCGACCCGGACGCAATCGCGGCGGGCAAGGCGCTGGAGCGGCAGGCCGGCGGCCGGCTGAGGCTTGTCCAGGCGCCGTTCTCGACGCTGGACGAACATGTCGAGGACGCCGACGGCGTGGTGCTCGACATCGGTGTTTCCTCCATGCAGCTCGACCAGGCGGAGCGCGGCTTTTCCTTTCGCGCCGATGGGCCGCTCGACATGCGGATGGCGCAGTCGGGGCTTTCCGCCGCCGACGTCGTCAACACCTTCAAGGCCGGCGATCTTGCCCGCATCTTCGGCTTTCTCGGCGAGGAGCGCCATGCAGG
>NZ_RZSA01001524.1:0-954 GCF_003998075.1 Mesorhizobium sp. M2A.F.Ca.ET.037.01.1.1
GCACGGTTTTGCGCCCTTCATCATCATTGCCGCTGGTGAGGTCGACCGCGAGGCGGACTTCGCGGCCTACGATCAGGAAAAACTCTCGCTGGAAGACATCGGGCTGCTGTTTCCGTTGCTGAAGCGCCGGGGCATTACGCACCTTGTCCTTGCCGGCGAGATCAAGCGCAGACCGCGGCTGAGCAGGATAAAGCCGACATTTGCGCTGCTGGCGATAATCCCCTCTGTGGTCAGGGCATTGCGACGCGGAGACGATGGCCTGCTGAAGATGTTGACCCAGACCCTCGAAACGCGTGGCGTCAAGGTCGTTGGCGCGCACGAGGTCGTTCCGGAACTGACGGCGGGCGAGGGCACATTGACAGCGGCCGGACCAAACCAGTCCGACTGGCGCGACATCGAGGCCGCTCGCAAGGCGGCCAAGGCCATCGGCGCGCTCGATATCGGCCAGGCGGCGATTGCGATCGGAGGTCGCGCCGTGGCGCTGGAAGGCATTGAGGGCACAGCCGGTCTGCTCGACAGAATGCGGGATTTGCGCGGTCATGGAAGGCTGGCCGGCAAGGCGCGCGGCGTGCTGGTCAAATGCGCCAAGCCGGGTCAGGAATTGCGGGCCGACTTGCCCACCATTGGCCCGCAGACGGTTGAGGCCGCTCATGCGGCAGGCCTTGCCGGCATAGCCGTCGAGGCCGGCCGTTCGCTCATCCTTGAAGGCCCGACCACGCTTGCTCGCGCGAACGCCTTTGGCCTTTTCATCATCGGCCTGCCCGCGACGGAGCTTGCCAAACGGGGAGCCGGCTGATGGCCGCTGACAAGCCGATCAAGCTCGCGATCGTCGCCGGCGAGGAATCCGGCGATCTGCTCGGCGCCGACATCGTGCGGGCGCTCGAGCGTACGGCCGGCCGCAAGGTTCAGCTTGTCGGCATCGGCGGCCGGCATCTGCAGCAGCTGGGGCTGACG
>NZ_RZSA01001525.1:0-950 GCF_003998075.1 Mesorhizobium sp. M2A.F.Ca.ET.037.01.1.1
GACCCTTGGGTCTGCGCCGCGTCGCTTCGCTCCTTGCTTCGCCCAAGGATGCGAGTTACACCGTGAGGAACTTCCGCACATCCGCCCGGTCGAGATCCTCGGCCGGACCCGTATGCACGATCTGCCCGCGATCCATGATGTTGACCTCGTCGGCTAGCTCGCGGCAGAAGTCGAGATATTGCTCGACCAGAAGCACGGCGATCCCCGCCTGGTCGCGCAGATAGCGGATGGCGCGGCCGATATCCTTGATGATCGACGGCTGGATGCCTTCGGTCGGCTCGTCGAGCACCAAAAGCTTCGGCCGCATCACCAGCGCTCGGCCGATGGCGAGCTGCTGCTGCTGCCCGCCGGAGAGATCGCCGCCGCGGCGGCCGAGCATCTGCTTCAGCACCGGAAACAGCTCGAAGACATGCGCCGGGATGTTGCGGTCCGCGCGCCGCAGCGGCGCGAAACCGGATTCCAGGTTCTCGCGCACCGTCAGCAGGGGAAAAACCTCCCTGCCCTGCGGCACGAATGCGATGCCCGACCGGGCGCGGTCATACGCCGCGCTCCGGTCGAGCGCCTTCCCCTCGAAGGCAACGCTTCCGCTCGTCAGCCGGTGGTGGCCGACGATCGATCTCATCAAACTGGTCTTGCCGACGCCATTGCGGCCGAGCACGCAAGTAATCTTGCCGGCGCCCGCCTTCAGCGAAACGCCGCGCAGCGCCTGGGCGGCGCCATAGTGAAGCGTGGCATTGGAGACTTCGAGCATGGTCAGCCCCTTCTCCAGCGCTTCAGGAAAGCGAAATCGAAACGGTAGAACGGAACCCGCCAGACCATGCTCAGCGCCCCAGATAGACTTCGACGACGCGCTCGTCCGCCGAAACGAAGTCGAGCGTGCCTTCCGAGAGCACCGAGCCCTCATGCAGGCAGGTGACCTTGACGCCGAGCTCGCGCACAAAATGCATGTC
>NZ_RZSA01001526.1:0-949 GCF_003998075.1 Mesorhizobium sp. M2A.F.Ca.ET.037.01.1.1
CCCTGCGACTGCGTCGGCGGCGACCTGTGCAGCCGGACCGATCCGAGCAAGGCCTGCTGCGTCTGGCGCCTGGAGGTTGATCCGGTGGTCGAGGCGGTGCTGGAGCTCCTGGCGCGTACCGAGGCGGTCCTGGAAGCCGCGGTCTGACACGCGGGGAGATTCTCGTGCCGTCGTCGTCCGCATTGCAAACAGCGAAATCCGGAATTTCACTATTTCCATGACCGTGAAACGATCTGCCGGCACGTGCAAGTCACTCTGGCCCACGACCTTGTCGTCTTGTATATGAGGGCCACGTGAAACATGCGCGTGGCGGCCCCGGATGTCGACGTCTCAACTCAGTTCTGGTGCCCGGACACGGATGTTGCAGGGGCCCTTCGCAGGCGTCCGGTCGATCCTGATTCTGCAAACGAAATATATCGGCGATCTGGTTCTTGCCTCGACGCTGGCGAAGAATCTGAGGATCGCCTATCCGGAGGCCAGAATTGTCTTCCTGTGCGAGGCTCGCTTCGCAGGCTTCCTGACTGCTCACGGGATCGCAGATGAGACCGTAGCTTTCAAGCGCTCGAGCGCGCGTGGCACGGTAATGCAGCGCGGCCTGGAACTCTACCACGTATTGCGAAAGCTGCGTCGTTTGGCTTGCGATATGACCATCGACTTGACCGATTCAAAAACGACGCACTTCGTCGCCATGGCGCTCAACGCCAGGATCCGCGTTGGCTATTTCCCGACCGAGAGGCGATTGGGCCGGTTCGAGCGCCAATCCGCAAACGTCAGGGCCAAGCCCTTCGGCTATGGCGAGAGGCATTTCCTTTATCGCTATCTTTCTCCGCTGGAGGCGCTAGGGGAAGATCTGCGCGTGCGGGTTCCCTCGATCGAGCCGCTGCCATCGGAAACCGCGCGGGTCCTGACATTGCTGGACAGCTGCGGTCTTCGCCGCAAAGCCTTCCTG
>NZ_RZSA01001527.1:0-948 GCF_003998075.1 Mesorhizobium sp. M2A.F.Ca.ET.037.01.1.1
GACGTCGCTCTCGTTCCTCGGGCTTGGCGACCCCCTGCAGCCCTCATGGGGCACTTTGCTTTCGCTGGCTCAACGCGCCGGCGCGGCCAGTGCTGGAGCCTGGTGGTATCTCGGCGCCCCCGGAGTGTGCGTCCTCACGGTTTCCCTTAGCTTCGTCCTGATTGGCAATGCCCTCGATGATACGTTCAATCCACGGCGAAGGGTTATTCCATGACAAACTCCTCCCAGGAAAAGCCGCCGCTTCTGGAAGTTAAAGGCCTCTCTGTTGACTATGGGCTCAAGGGCGTTTCATTGCGAGCGATCGACGGCGTAAGCTTCTCGCTCCGGGCCGGAGAGGCTGTGAGCCTGGTCGGAGAATCTGGCAGCGGGAAGACCACGACTGCAATGGCCATCGCGGGTCTGCTATCACCCAACGCGCGGGTCAGCGAGGGCGAGGTACGCTATCGCGGAAAGCGACTGCCGATCGATGACGATGCGGCGATGCGGCCACATCGCTGGAGCGAAACATCCGTTGTCTTCCAAGGTGCGATGAATGCGCTTAATCCCGTTCATCGCATCATCAAGCAGATCGCCGAGCCGTGTATGCTGAAGCTCGGCATGTCGCGTGGCGAGGCGACGGCTCGGGCAAGAGAGCTGATCGAGCTCGTCGGCATTCCGGCGGATCGCGGTTCCGCCTATCCCCAAGAGTTGTCGGGCGGCATGCGCCAAAGGGTGATGATCGCCATGGCGCTCGCATGTCGCCCCTCGATCGTCATTGGAGATGAGCCGACCACGGCGCTGGACGTCATTACCCAGGCTCAGATCCTCAAACTGCTGGGTGACTTGCGATCGCGACTTAACCTTGCCCTCATTTTGATCACCCACGACCTTTCTGTGGTGGCTGAGTGTTGTGATCGCGTGATGATCATGTACGCGGGCCGGATCGTCGAGGATGGCAAGGTCGCCGAG
>NZ_RZSA01001528.1:0-943 GCF_003998075.1 Mesorhizobium sp. M2A.F.Ca.ET.037.01.1.1
TCCTTGGCAGCAGCTGCGCCGCTGCTACGGAGGGTGAACCGGCATCTTCTCCTGTAGAACGGGAGAAGGACGCTGTCGCCTACGCCAGCACCCACCTATCACCCCGTAGAGCAAAAAACTTATGACCTACGCAGTGTCCGAAATCCGATCCGCGGCCCGGCCGCGCAAGCGACGGCTGGGCAAGGCCGCGATCGAGCCATGGCTCTATCTTTCGCCGGCTATTGTCCTGCTGGTTCTGGTGCTGTTGGTGCCATTGATCATCGGCATCAGTTATTCCTTCCGCAAATTCTCGGCCTTCAAGTCGCAATATGTCGGCCTTGCTCAATACCAGGCGATGTTCTCCGACCATGTGCTCGGCCAGGCGCTGATCAACACGCTGTGGTGGACCGTCGCCAGCCTGTTCTTCCAGTTTTTCCTTGGCCTGGGCCTGGCGCTGCTGCTCGACAAGCCGTTCTACGGCCGCAAGGTCGTGCAGGCTGTCGTCTTCCTGCCCTGGGCGGTGCCGTCCTTTCTCTCGGGCCTCACCTGGGCGTGGCTGTTCAACCCGATCATCGGGCCGCTGCCGCATTGGCTCTTCGCGCTCGGCCTCAAGGCCGAACCGACCAACGTGCTCTCCGACCCCGCCACCGCCATGTGGGGGCCGATCGTCGCCAACATCTGGTTCGGCATCCCCTTCTTTGCCATCACGCTGCTCGCCGCGCTGAAGTCGATCCCGTCCGAACTGCATGAGGCCGCGGCCATCGACGGCGCCTCGCCCTGGCAGCGCTTCACCAAGGTGACGCTGCCCTTCCTTGCGCCCACCATCGTCATCACGGTCATGCTGCGCACCATCTGGATCGCCACCTTCGCCGATTTGATCTTCGTCATGACCGAGGGCGGGCCGGCCGGCTCGACCAGCACGGTGCCGGTTTACATCTATGTCAGCGCCTTCAAGTCGCTCGAC
>NZ_RZSA01001529.1:0-939 GCF_003998075.1 Mesorhizobium sp. M2A.F.Ca.ET.037.01.1.1
TGTCTTCTCGTACCAGCGGCCATAGGCGGCCCCGATGCCGGTGCGATGCGACTGGAAGCCGATCTTGATCGGCGCCGAGCTCTGCGCCTGGCTGTAGCGGACGAAGCCGGGCGCCAGCGCAAGGCCCGCGCCGGCGGCGATGCCCTTCAGCGCGGTGCGGCGCGACAGCGTCGTCTTGGAGAGATCGAAAAATCCGTTCTTGTCAGCCATGTCGGTTCCCCTGTTTTTTCAGTCTTGACCAGCGATAAGGCGGCTAATCCATCCCGTTCCGAAGGATGGAAAAATTGCATGTGTACAAACTAAATCACCAAAGCTTTGGCCTGGCAAGCGAGCTTTACCCGACGGCATCGTTGGCACGCTTTGTGTCATCCGGCGGTCGGCGTGGCAAGCAACCAAAGGCCGAAGATCGTGTAGGCGATCATCAGCAAGGTGAGTGGCAATTGACTGAGCGCTGCGCGCGACGGCTGCCGATGGAGACGCCAGGCAAGGCCATGCGCGACGAGCACGGCCAGCACATGGCCGCCGATGATGACACCGGCCTGCAGATTCCAGAGCCACCGGGCCGACTCGGCGCCGGCGACAATGCCCGCCTCGACCATCCTGTCGGCGGTGCCGAAGAGATTCCAGCCGAGCGCGAAAGGATCGGAGAGCGCGACCAGCGCGTACTGGCCGTCGACCAGCAGCACCGCGAGGTAGTGCGCGATGTGATAGGCAAGCGCGATCGGCACGATCGACCAGACCAGCAGGCCGGCCGCCTCGCCGAAAGAATGTTTGTCGCCGGGGAGGAGCTGGCCGAGAAAGACGGCCAGGGCGAACACCGCCGCCAGCAAGACGAAGGTGAGCACCACGCCAAAACTGCCGATGCCGATCAGCGCGGTGCGGCCGGGATATTCCAGCGGATTGACACCGAACAGGCCGAGCCAGAAGAAGGTTTTCGAC
>NZ_RZSA01000152.1:0-9314 GCF_003998075.1 Mesorhizobium sp. M2A.F.Ca.ET.037.01.1.1
ATCTATGCCGCGGTCCGCTCGGATGGTCGGGAGGCCGAGGACGTCATCGGGCCGTCAATGGGACTTCTGGCGGTGCTTGCGCTGGCCTTGCACTTCGGTTTCGAGCCGCCGATCAGCCTTTCCTCATCCCAGCTGCTGGCGATCGCAGCCATAGGGATCGTTCCGTTGACGCTTTCCAACGCGCTTTGGGATCGGGCGACCAGAACAGGCCATACCGCGCTGATCTCGGCAATCGCCTATGCGACGCCGTTGGCCGCGTTGTCCCTGCTCGCGCTGCTCGGCGTCGGTGATGTTTCCTATGGGGTTGCCGCCGGTGCGGTGCTGATCGTCATCGGGGCGCTTGGCGCATCTGGAATCTGCGGAAGGATCCCCGGTTCGCGCAAGCCCGTAGCGAAGGTGAACGGGCAGCCTGTAGGGCGGATTCGGCGAACCCTGCGTCAGGCCGAGGGGACCCGGCCGCAGGCCATGGCCACGGCTTCGATCAGATCCTCGCCCGAGTAAGGCTTGGTCACCAGGCGGATGTCGGGGAACGAACCCCGGATTTCCTCCGGATCCGAATAGCCGGACGCGAATACGAACGGCACGCCCTCGCTGCGCAGCCGGGCGGCGAAATCCAGGGTCGAGACGCCGCCGAGCATAAGGTCGACAACCGCCGCGTCGAATCGCGCGGACAGCGCTTGCCCGTCGATCTCGACGATCTCCCGGGCGATCGTCACCTCCGCCGCGCCATGGTCGCGGCAAAGCTGCTCGACATCCATCGCGATCAGGAACTCGTCTTCCAAGACGAGGATACGCAGTCCGTCAAGCAGTGCTGGCACTTATCGGTTTCTCCTGGCAGGACCGCACTGATGCGCGGAATGTGTTGGCATGTCATTAAAAAAAGACATGGCTAAAAGCACAGGCGTGGAAGCCTGCGGAACCCCTGCCGGTCTCAGGCGTTTTTCTGCGCCCGCAAGGGCAGGGATTTCGAAGAGGGGTCGAAATGTCCAGCCAAAGCGCACGTCCGATCGCCAGCCGTCAATATCGTTGCGAAAAGTGCCCATTGCGGCCTCTGCCTGCATTCCGCGAGTTCGACAAGCAGGAACTGTCATTCATCAACACCTTCAAGCGCGGTGAGCTTGCCGTCGACAAGGGGGCGACGGTGCTGGTCGAAGGCAGCCACAGCGCCCATCTCTACACGGTGCTGTCGGGCTGGGCTTTCCGCTACAAGCTGTTGCCCGACGGGCGGCGGCAGATCCTCAATTTTTCCATGCCCGGGGACCTCATCGGCCTGCAGGGCAGCCTGATGGGCGAGATGCAGCATTCCATCGAAGCCCTGTCGCCGATGCTGCTTTGCGTCTTCGAACGCGAGCAGTTGCAGGAACTCTACCGCAATCACTCCGGCCTTGCCTACGACATAACCTGGATCGCTTCGCGCGAGGAGCGAATGCTGGACGAGAACCTGCTCAGCATCGGCCGTCGCACCGCGCTCGAGCGCGCCGCCTATCTTATCGCCTTCATCGCCAGTCGGGCTCGTGGCGCCGGCCTCAACGGCAAGACGCCGGTGCAGATCCCGATCACGCAACAGCACGTCGCCGACACGCTTGGCCTCTCGCTTGTTCACACCAACAAGACGATCCGCAAGCTGATGGACCGCAAATTGGTCCTGTGGCGGGATGGGTGGCTGTGAAGTGATCGACTATGATGGGCTGAAGAAGCTGGCCCGCTGGGAAGGGCTGGGGGAGGACCGCAGGCCGCTGATTTAGGACGTGTTCAGATTCAGGTGAGGCCGGCCTGCAAATGGTAGCTTCCTGCGCTTCCGGTGCTCACGTACTTTAAGTACGCTCCGCTCCGGTTCTCGGAAGCCACCATTTTCGACTCGGCCTGACCTGACCTGAATCTGAAGACGCCCTAGGGTGCTGTGAGAGGCCAGACCCGGAACCATGGTGCAGAACGGGCGTTGAAACCAACGCAAACGCAAGGAGTTAGAGAATGGCAAGCGCCGCAGGCAAATCCGCAACGGACCAAGCAACCACCGCCGATCTCGAAGCCGATATCGAGCAGTTGAAGGCGGATATTCAGAAACTCACCGAGCAACTGGCCAGGACGGGCCAGCACGGCTACGGCGCCGCGCGGCGCGCCGCCGCGGACGGCGTCGAACAGCTGCGCGCGCAAGGCGAAGCCGCGTTCGAGAGCATGCGAGGAAGCGCCGAGGACATTGAGGCACAACTGATCGCCAAAGTCCGTGAGAAGCCGGTGACGTCGCTGGCGATCGCCGCGGGCGTCGGTTTCCTCTTCGCTCTTCTTTCCCGCCGCTAGCCTCAGATGGGGACGCTTGTCTCGCTGATCTCAGCCCTTGCCTCGGGCGAGGCAATGGCTGCTTTGCAAAGGGCGCGGATAACCGCCATCCTTTATGGGCTTGCCGCCATCTTCGCCCTCTGCGGCGTCGGCTTCCTCATCGGCGCCGTCTATATCTGGCTGGCGGCGCGCTACGGGCCGTTGGCGACCAGCCTGGGGTTCGGCATCGGGTTCCTGGTGATTGCCGGGCTGATCATCGTCATCCACAAGCTGACCGCCAGCGCGCGCGGCAAACGCCGCGCGCGACGGCGACAGGCCGACATGACGGCGGTGGGTGTTACCGCCGCGCTTGCCCTGCTTCCGGCGCTTGCCAGGAGCAAGGGCGGGCTGGCAGCCATTGCGGCGCCCGCCCTGGCTGTCGTCGCCTACGCCATCTATCGGGAGAACACCAGGCCCCCGCCGCCCAGGCAAGGTCCGGACGATCTGCATTAGGCTGTCGAGGTCTCCAGCGTGGCGGGCTGCTTGGGCATGACTATCGCGGCTGGCTTGCTGGCGAGCTTCGAACGCCTGCCGCAGGCTCATTCGTCCAATGATCTCCCGCTCGGAACCTTCACGGCAAGGTCTCGTTACCCGATCGTGCCGTGCCCGAAACGCTTGGCCAGACACGCAACATGGAGGCCAATCATGACCAAGATCGTTCCTGAAGACAAAGCCCGCCAGGGGCGCTGGGGTTGGCACGCTTTAAGGATTCTCGTAGCCGGCCTGTTGCTGGCCTTCATTGCGTGGGGTGCGGTGGAGATTTACGGGGAATTGATAAAGTCGCCGGCTTCCGGCGAGCAGCATGTGCCGCAGCCGCCTGGCACCGAGCAGGGCGCCGCTCCAGGCCAATCGACCGCAAAACCCTGAAGCAGCGCCGTCTTCAAGCTGCCTTTGCGCTGACGCCGCTCGACGGAACAAGCACGTTCAACGCGGCGGGGTGGATCTCGATCGTGGTTTCGCGCTCGAGCCTGATCAGTTCGCCGTCGAGGACGGCGCTGAATTTCCTGGCGGGCGAGAGGACCTTGAGGACAACCTTGCCGGCCTGATGAACTTCGACATGGGCACTTTGGCGCAGCCGGCCGCGCAGCATGTCCAGCAGCAGTTTTGCCAGATGGTGACGCCGGCGCGCGACGCTGACATAGATGCCGAGCACGCCGCCGGCCGGGTTGTCGGCATAGGGCAGGTGGCCCTCGCCGAACAGGTTGTTGGAAATGCCGATGCCGGTCGTGCGCGTCACGATCTCCGCCTTGCCGACGCTCAGGCTCACTTTCAGCGCCGGTGGATTCTTGATCGCCGCCCAGGCGGCGCGCACGGATGCCTGCATCTTTCCAAGGCGCGAGCCGAAATCCATTTTCTCGCGCAACTGGACCATCTTGGCATGCATGCCAATCGAGAACTGATGCACGAAAGGCTGGCCATTGGCGCTCGCCATGTCGACGGCGATCACCTCGCCATCGGCAAAGGACCGCAGCGCTGCCTCCAGTGTCTGCGGAATGCCCAGGCCGCGCGCGAAGAGGTTCATCGTCCCCGCAGGTAAAATGGCCAATGCCTTCTTCTTGTTCATGAGAAGGGACGCCGCGGTCGAGATCGTGCCGTCGCCGCCACCGGCGAGGATCACGTCGATGTTGCGCCTGGCGATGGCCTTCTCCAGCGCGGCAGCGACATCCCGGCCGGCGACGATGTCGATCTCGACCGAATGTCCCGCCGCTTCAAGCGTCTGACGCAACTGTCCGGAGAAAGCTTCCATGTCGACGGTTCGGAGCGTGCCGCCGTCATGATTAAGCACCGCAGCAAACCGCATATCCGCTCCGTATTCGGTTCAAGCCGCCTTGAGCCGTCAGACCCTCAGCCGAAGGCTGGAACGAGGATGCGGCCGCAAAGGTTCCAGCGTAGGTTTGGCAACCCAGACGCTCGTGAACGTGTCGTGGTTGGAACAACACCCCTGTCACAACGTTGTGAACCTGTCGACACTGCCGCTCCCGACCCGCCGTCCAGAGGCTCGCCGGGTAAGCAGCATGCACAAATCAGGCACGAGGAGAGACCATCATGATCCGCACTCTTTTTGCGACCACCGCGATCGCTACACTGCTCGCAACCGGCGCCCTTGCGCAGACGACAACCGCTCCGGCGCAACAGGCCCCCGCCGCCGAAACCACGGCTCCGGTGCCGCGCGCCGACGGCGCGCTGATGTCCAATATCATCGGCGAGTCTGTCTATAATGGCACCGGTGACGACGCCCAGAACATCGGCAAGGTCGATGATGTCGTCTTCGATTCCAGCGGCAAGGCCAAATCCGCCATCATCGGGGTCGGCGGTTTTCTCGGCGTCGGCAAGAAAGACGTCGCCTTCGACTACGCGAAGCTGGAATGGGCCGAGAAGAATGGCGACCGCTGGCTGGTCGCCAAATCGACCAAGGATGAGTTGAACGCCCTGCCGGCATTCGATCGCAAGCCTTATGACCCGGCGCCGGCGCAGGCGACCGATGCCACGCAGCCCGCCAACAACACGACAGCACAGGCTCCGGCGGCCGCACCGGCCGAGCCGGTGAAGAAGGCCGAGGGCAACCTCGCGTCCAACATCATGGGCGAGTCGGTCTATAACGGCACCGCGGACGACGCCCAGAAGATCGGCGACGTCAACGACATCGTTCTTGCCAAGGACGGCAAGGCTGAATCCCTCGTGATCGGCGTGGGGGGCTTCCTCGGCATTGGTGAGAAGAACGTCGCCTATGACTTCGCCAAGGCAAAATGGGCCGAGAAGAATGGCGACCGCTGGCTGGTGGCCGAGACCACCAAGGAGGAGTTGCAGGCGCAGCCCGACTTCAACCGCAAGGCCTATGACCCGGCGCCGGGCACGACCACGGCCGCGAACAACGCTCCCGCGGCGACCACGCCCGCGGTGGTGTCTTCGGACACGACCTCCGACAAGGGGGCCAAGCCGGCAGAGCCCGCCCAGTCGACGGCAGAGAACAAGCCCGCGGCGCCGGCGGCCCAGAGCACTGCTGAGAACAAGCCCACCGACAATGGCACCGCCGCAACCGACCAGACCAAGACCTCGTCCATCGACAAGTCGACGCTGACCGAAATGCCCATGGGCAATATCAGGGTCGATGATCTGAAGGGTACGACGGTCTATGGCGCCAACGACGCCGAGATCGGTTCCATCGGCGACGTCGTGCTGACGCCCGAAAACAAGCCGGACGCGGTCATCGTCGATGTCGGCGGCTTCCTCGGCATCGGCGCCAAGGAGGTGGCGCTCGGCATGGACAAGCTGAAATTCATGACCGACAAGAACGGCAAGAAATATCTCTACACCAACTTCACCAAGGAACAGCTGCAGGCGCAGACGGCCTATGACAAGAGCAGTTATGCCGCCAATCGCGACCAGCAGCGGATGATGCTGAAGTAAAGGAATAGGGCAGTAGGGCAGTAGGGAGCGATTCCCATACTGCCTTACTGCCCTACTGCCTTGGCAACGCACCCAGCCACTCCATCCTCCGTCAGTTCCGCCAAGGCCAGCGACTGGTCGAGGTGAGTAGCGCGCCAGGCTAGCATCTTCTCCGCGAACTCGAGTCGCACCGGCAGATAGGCGGGGTCGTTCGCCACATTGTTCAGTTCTCTCGGGTCTTGCGACAGGTCGAACAGAAGCGCCGGCAGGTCGCCGCCGAAATGGACATATTTGAAGCCGGCCGAGCGGATGACGGCGAGATTGCAGTCGCGCGACTCCATGCCGAAATGGCGTTCGGCGTCGCCTGCCGCGATCGTGCGGAAGTCGAATTCCCAATGCGCGGCGTCGCGCCAGTTCCCGGGGCGGTCGCCGTCAAGCCACGGGGTGAGCGGGCAGCCGTCGAGATGGCGCTGCGGCGCGGCGCCGATCAGGTCGAGCAAGGTCGGAAAGACGTCGACGGCTTCGGTGAAATGATCCACGGATGAACCGGCCGCTGCTTTCCGGCGCGGGTCGCGGACGATCAGCGGAATGTGGTAACTGGCATCGAAGAAGCCGCCTTTGCCCAGCATGAAATGGTCGCCCATCATCTCGGCATGGTCGGATGTAAGGACGACGATGGTGTCGTCCCAGGCGCCGGCCGATTTGATCGCCTGCCAGATACGGCCGAGCTGCGCATCGACCTCCGAAATCATGCCGTAATAGATGGCGCGGATGCGGCGGAAATTCTCCTCGCTCCAGTCCGGCACGTTGCCCTTCATGCCTGGAACGAATTTCGTTCTCTTCTGGAGGGCGAGATCATAGGCGAGATAGGGGTGGCTTGCGGCTTCGGCTTGCCAATTTGCCGCCCGCTTGAAAGCGGGGCCTTCAGCCGGATCGTACATCGTATTGTAAGGCTCCGGCACGATGAAGGGCGGGTGCGGGCTGATGAAGGAGATGTGCGCGAACCATGGCGCGCCCTTCTCCTGCTCGCCAAGCCAGCGGATGAATTCGCCGGCCAGGAAAGCGCTCGGCGTCTGGTCCTTCGAATAGACCGGCGGCGCGTTGGTCACGTCGCATTCCGCCTGCCCTCCGGCCGGACGGTGGATGCCAGGGCTGCCGGAGCTCGTGTCTATGCCTTGCGCGCGCAGCCATGACAGCCACTGCTTCTGATGCTCGGGCAAAGCCTGTCGGACGGTGAAGCCAGGCAGCACGCCTTCATAACTGCGCAGGCGCGGATCCCCCGCCGCAAGCTGGCGCGGGTCGAGCGAGACATCGGTGTAGCCGAACAGGGTTGGATCGTAGCCCGCCGCGCGCGCCGAAAGCGCGATGTTGCCATGGCGCGCGTCGAGCGGCGTGCCGTTGCGGCAGACGCGATTGTTCATCTGGTAGAGGCCTGTATAGAGACAGGCGCGGGCCGGAGAACAAGGCGCTGCCCCGCCATAGTGGCGGCGGAAAAGCACGCCCTCGGCGGCGAGCGCATCCGCATTTGGCGTCTTCACCACCGGATGGCCGGCGGCCGAGAGGCAATCGCCACGCCATTGGTCGCAAGTGATGAGGAGAACATTCGGGCGGCTCGTCGGATTGGCCAAGATCGTCTCCTTGTGGAAGCGCTCAGATGGAACGGAAATCACCTGGGTTGCAAGCCGATGCTGGTGATGGATTGGTGAACATATTTTGAACGGTCGTTCACGTTTATGATACAGTCCATCCTGTGTTTGCCCGCTTTGCCGCAGAGCCGCCCCTCCTCATATTGGCGTGGACAGCGGCGAGGGCCGCGCAAGAACAAGGGAAGGAGCACGATCATGCTCAATCAGATCCAAGGCCTGCATCACGTCACCTCGATGGCGAGCGACGCACGCCGCAACAATGAGTTCTTCACGAAAAAGCTCGGCCTGCGCCGGGTGAAGAAAACCGTCAATTTCGACGCGCCGGACGTCTATCACCTCTACTATGCCGATGAGGTCGGCACGCCGGGTTCGGTGATGACGTATTTTCCGTTCCCCGATATCGGCAAGGGCCGGCACGGCGTCGGCGAGGTCGGCACGACCGTGTTCTCGGTGCCGGAAGGCACGCTCGCCTATTGGGAAAAGCGCTTCACCGATGAGGGCGTGGGCAATGTCGCCCGCACCGAAAGCTTTGGCGAAAAGCGGCTTACCTTCACCGGCCCGGACGGCGACAGCTTCGCGCTTGTCGAGGACAAGGCCGACAGCAGAGCGCCCTGGGTCAAGGGCGGCGTTCCCGGCGACGAGGCGATCCGCGGCTTTCACTCGGTCTCGCTCCGGCTGAAGGACGGCGGCGCCACCGAGGAGCTCTTGAAGTTCATGGGCTATGAGGAGGTCGACAAGTCCGGCAATATCCGCCGGCTGGCGATCAAGAACGGCAATGGCGCCGATGTCGTCGACATTGAATCGCTGCCGGGCGCCGGCTTCGCCAATCTCGGCGCCGGCTCGGTGCACCATGTCGCCTTCGCGGTCGAGGATCGCGCCAAGCAGCTCGAGGTGCGCAAGGCGCTGATCGACACGGGCTATGGCGTGACGCCGGTCATCGATCGCGACTATTTCTGGGCGATCTATTTCCGCACGCCGGGCGGTGTTCTGTTCGAGGTGGCAACCAACGAACCGGGCTTCGACCGCGACGAGGATACCGCCCATCTTGGCGAGGCGCTGAAGCTGCCGACGCAGCATCAGCATCTTAGGCCTTATCTCGAAGAGCACCTGCAGAAGCTGGAAGGCTGAAGCCATGAGCAAGGACGCTTACATCCACAAAATGCTGCCCGGTTCGCCGGGCAGCCCGCTGCTCTTTGTCTTCCACGGCACCGGCGCGGACGAGAACCAGCTTCTTGGCTTCGGCCGCGAGCTCGTACCTTCGGCGACAATCATCTCGCCGCGTGGCGATGTGTCGGAGCATGGTGCTGCCCGTTTCTTCCGCCGCACTGGCGAGGGCGTCTACGACATGAACGATCTGGCGCGCGCGACATCGAAGATGGTGGGCTTCGTCAAGGCGCATGTCGAAGCGGCAAAACCATCGGCGGTGTTCGGCCTCGGCTACTCCAACGGCGCCAACATCCTGGCTTCGGTGGTGTTCGCCGAGCCCGGCCTGTTCGACGCCGCGGCGCTGATGCATCCGCTGATCCCGTTCGAACCTCAGGTGCAAGGCAGCCTTGCCGGCCGCCATATCCTGCTCACGGCCGGCAGGCGCGACCCGATCTGCCCGCCTAACCTGACGTCGCGGCTCGAGGCCTATTTGCGTGCCGACGGCGCGGATGTCACAGTGGAATGGCACGACGGCGGGCATGAGGTTCGGCCGAATGAAATCGAAGCGGCGCGGCAGCTGTTCGCGCTCGCGCCCGCTGAAGGAGGCAAGAACAATGGCTGACCAATTGCCCGAGATCGAACTGGAAGACCACGGCTCCAAGGGGCGCTATGTGCTGCGCGGCCCCGGCGGCGCCGAGGCCGAGATGACCTTCACCAAGATCGGCGAGCACCAGCTGATCATCGACCACACCGAGGTGCCGGACGTGTTTCGCGGCCAGGGCGCCGGGCTTCGGCTCGTCACCCGCGCCGTGGAGGATG
>NZ_RZSA01001530.1:0-935 GCF_003998075.1 Mesorhizobium sp. M2A.F.Ca.ET.037.01.1.1
CTCGCAGATGTGGATAAGAGGCAGGTAAGCGCCGGCGCCAACCTCTTCTCCCCTCGGGGAGAAGGTGGCCGCGAAGCGGCCGGATGAGGGGGAGTCGCGCTCGTTATTTCTGGTTCCACCGCCGGATGACCGGCTCCGTCAGGTCGTGCTCGTAGCCGAGGATGCTGAGGCTCGCGGTGTCGAGCACGAAATGCTCGCCGCCTTCGGGCGGCAGGCCGACCCAGCGCGCCGCGAGAACACGCAGGAAATGCGAGCTGGAGAAGATGAGCACATTGCCGGCAATCGCACGCAGCCCGGCGATGATCGCGTCGGCGCGGGCGCCGACATCGGCCGCCGTCTCGCCGTCAGGACAGCCGTCGCGGAACAATTGCCAGCCGGGGCGCTTCGACAGGATTTCCTTGGTCGTCACGCCCTCGTAAGCGCCATAATCCCATTCCTGCAGGTCCGGCTTCTTGACCGCGCCCTCACCGAAGCCGGCCAGGCGGCAGGTGTCGAAGGCGCGCTGCGACGGGCTCGACCAGACCGCCTGGAAGGTCAGGCCCTTGAGCCGCTCGGCCACACCGCGCGCAGCCTCATCGCCTTTTGCCGTCAAAGGGATGTCGGTGCGGCCGGTATGCCTGCCCGAGAGGCTCCATTCGGTCTCGCCATGACGGACAAGATAGATCTCGGGATACGCGCTGCTCATTGACCGCCCTCGGCTGACTATTTCGCCGGGAATCCGGCTCGCGCACCGTATGCGGCGGCCGGCAAAAAGAACAGGCCGCGGCTGAGCCGCGGCCTGCACAGGCTTGGGAGGGATGCCTAACTTGCCTGTCACTCGGCCGGCAGCAGGCCGCCGGACAGCGCGAGATCCGCCTCTTCCGGCAACTGGCCGGCCATGGCGGCGGCGAATTGCTTCTGGTCGAGCTCGCCTTCCCAGCGCGCCACGACGATGG
>NZ_RZSA01001531.1:0-930 GCF_003998075.1 Mesorhizobium sp. M2A.F.Ca.ET.037.01.1.1
CACCACCACCGATCCGTATACCGGCGACCAGAAGATTTCCAACACGGCGGCCGGCGCCGGCCTTGGCGCGCTGGCAGGCGCCAGCCTTGGTCTGCTCGCGGGCGGCAATGACCGCCGCAATGCGTTGATCGGCGCCGGCATCGGCGCGCTCGCCGGCGGCGCGATCGGCGCGACCATGGACCAGAACGAGGCCGAGCTTCGCCGTCAGTTGCAGGGCACCGGCGTCAGCGTCACCCGCAGCGGCGACCAGATCATCCTCAACATGCCGTCCGACATCACCTTCAACGTCGACCAGGACGCGGTGAAGCCGGGCTTCTATCCGGTGCTGAATTCGGTCGCGCTGGTGCTGAAGAAGTTCCGCCAGACCACGGTGGACGTGTTCGGCCACACCGATTCGACCGGCGGCGACGAACACAATTTCGACCTGTCGCAGCGCCGCGCGCTCGCCGTCGCCAATTATCTCGCCGGCCAGGGCGTCGATCAGCGCCGCTTCGCCGTCACCGGCTTCGGCAAGACGCGCCCGATCGCATCCAATGCCACGGCCGCCGGCCGCGAGCAGAACCGGCGCGTCGAAATCCAGCTGTCGCCGCTCACCTGAAAGAGCCGCGCCCAACTGCGCACCGCCATCGAAGCAAAACGGTCCCGTAAGGGGCCGTTTTTTGTTGGCGTGTCCAAGGATGGGTCAAAGGTCGTAGGACATTAGCTTGTTCTAATTGATACTTTCCAAATCCAGGGAAAGGACTACCATCCAACTGTTCCAGAGGGGATGGGGCGGTCAAACCGGCCGCGCAATCGCATCTGCCGCCCCGGTCTTGCACGGCCAGATCAAGGATCTGGGAGGAATGCATGACAAGAACAGCTCGCCTCGGGCGCTGCGGCGTCCTCGTTTTGACTGGCCTTTTGGGCGCATGGCTCGGAGCCGCCACAGCC
>NZ_RZSA01001532.1:0-930 GCF_003998075.1 Mesorhizobium sp. M2A.F.Ca.ET.037.01.1.1
ATAGAGGAAGCCCAGCTTGCGTTCCTCGCGGATCGCCTGCCGCACAACGCCGAGGTCGATCGCTTCGAGATTGTCCGAGCGCGGCCCGACAAGCAGCGTCGTGGCATCGAGGTCCTCGCGCAGATCATCCGGCAGCACCGCCGCGATCTTGGCCAGCGCATCGGTCGCGGCGGCGGCCAGCTTTTTGTCCGGCTGCTTTGCCACCCAGCGCGAGCCGAGCACGATGGCCTCGATCTCCTCGTCTGAGAACATCAGCGGCGGCAGCATGAAGCCTGGCTTCAGCACATAGCCAAGCCCCGCCTCGCCTTCGATCGGCGCGCCCTGCCGCTGCAGCGACACGATATCGCGATAGAGCGTGCGAATCGACACGCCCATCTCGTCCGCAAGCGTGCGGCCGCTCACCGGCCGACGGTGGCGGCGCAGGATCTGGATAAGGTCGAGCAAGCGTTCAGAACGGGACATGGTCGGTTTGCGTGTCTCCAGAGCTGGGTGCATCATAGATGCGGGACCATTTTGTTGCGCGGCCCGAATCCCTATGTCAAAAGCGGCCTGCCGTTCCGGAGACCGTTCTTGAAATCCTTTCGCGATCGAAACCGCGACAACCGCCTGCGTCAGCCCGTAAAAGCCAGCAGTGTCCAACCGCGTCCAGACGAACGGCGCGAAGCGAGGCCGGAACACAGGCAGGACGCCAAGCCGGCGCCGCGCGTGCTTGCGCGCCGCGAGGGTTCCTTGCCCGCCGAGCGCCTGCCGCTGATCCTCGAAGTCGCGCCCAACGCCGACTACGCGCTGCTGGACAGCGGCGCGGGCGAAAAGCTCGAGCAATACGGCCCCTATCGCATCGTGCGCCCCGAGGGTCAGGCGATCTGGCAGCGCGCCCTTCCGGCAAAGGAATGGGCGCGCGCCGACGCCGTCTTCACCGGTGACACCGAC
>NZ_RZSA01001533.1:0-921 GCF_003998075.1 Mesorhizobium sp. M2A.F.Ca.ET.037.01.1.1
TCTCTACTCCATGCAACATCGCGCCGATGGCCTCCGGCATGTCCGAAAACGACCGGTTCCGTACAGGGTGAAATCGCACATGTCCACAAATTACCTTGACATAGTTATGGACATGCTCGACATTTCGGACAGCCTATTCGGACGAATCGAGTCCATGCCACGCACATTTGCCTACGTCCGTGTCTCCACAACCGGCCAAACGACTGAAAACCAGATCCAGGAAATCCAGGCAGCCGGGTTCCACATCGAGCCACGCCGCATCGTCACCGAAACTATTTCCGGCAGTGTCGCCATTGCGCAGCGCCGGGGCTTCATCCGGCTCATGGACAAGCTCGAATCCGGGGATGTGCTGATCGTGACAAAGCTCGACCGTCTTGGTCGGGACGCCATCGATGTGAGCACCACGGTAGGGAAACTGGAGGAATTGGGTGTCCGGGTTCACTGCCTCGCTCTCGGCGGTGTCGATCTCGCAAGCTCCGCTGGCAAGATGACGATGAACGTCATCAACGCTGTCGCACAGTTCGAACGTGACCTGCTTATCGAACGCACGCAGTCCGGCCTCAAACGGGCAAAATCAGAAGGAAAAACCCTTGGCCGACCAGCGCGGCTCAACGAAACGCGGAAGCAAGATGTTCTTGAAGGACTAGCCAGCGGCATGAGCGTTTCAGCTCTCGCCAGAAAGTTCGAAACCAGCCGACAGACCATCATGCGCGTCAGAGACGACAGTTCACGATCCGTTCGACCTTAGCGTATGATTTCGAGCGGTTCTTGTTCTGATGAGGTGGATGTTCTCCGCGCCCCGCGCGACCTTAAGCGCGGTGTTTGCAGCCAGCAGCGAGGAAGGAGACCACCATGCATGTAGTGACAATCGGTTTGGACCTGGCCAAGAATGTCTTTCAGGTGCACGGCATTGATGGCGAA
>NZ_RZSA01001534.1:0-920 GCF_003998075.1 Mesorhizobium sp. M2A.F.Ca.ET.037.01.1.1
GGCGCTTCCTGGCGCCGGTGAAGACGGGCGCCCGCATCCGCACCCGTTTCGTGCTGGCCGACGTCAAGGTGAGGCCATCCGGCTGGGTGCAGACGGCGCATGACGTGACCATTGAGATCGAAGGCTCGAAGAAGCCGGCGCTGACGGCTCGTTGGCTGACGTTGACGCTGATCGAGCGTCAGCCTGAGAACGCATGAGCGGCGAGGCCGGTGCCATAGACAAGGCGGCGCTTGCGCCCTATCTCGAGGCGCATGTCCCGGGTTTTGCCGGTCTGTCCGCCATTGAAAAATTCAAATCCGGACAGTCCAATCCGACCTATCTCCTGACCGCCGCCAGCGGCCGCTATGTCCTGCGCGCCAAGCCGCCGGGACAATTGCTGAAATCCGCGCACCAGGTCGACCGCGAATTCCGGGTGATGCGGGCGCTTGCCGGCACGGCTGTGCCCGTGCCGCGCATGCTGCATCTCTCGGGCGAGGAATCGCCGATCGGCCGCATGTTCTATGTCATGGAATATCTCGACGGCCGCGTCTTCTGGGATCCGTCGCTGCCGGACGCTTCCGGCAATGACGAGCGGGCAGCGATCTACGATGCCATGAATGCCACGCTCGCCGCCCTGCACGATGTCGATGTGGACGCGGTCGGCCTTGGCGATTTCGGCAAACCCGGCAGCTATTTCGAACGCCAGCTTGCGCGCTGGGCCGGCCAGTACCGGGCCTCCGAAACCGAAACCATAGCCGATATTGACAGGCTGGTTGCGTGGCTCGAGACCCATATGCCGACCGATGACGGCCGCGTTTCGCTCGTCCATGGCGACTACCGGCTGGACAACATGATGTTCGCGCTCGATGCGCCGAAAGTCATCGCGGTGCTCGACTGGGAGCTGTCGACGCTCGGCCATCCCTTCGCCGACCTCGCCTATC
>NZ_RZSA01001535.1:0-918 GCF_003998075.1 Mesorhizobium sp. M2A.F.Ca.ET.037.01.1.1
TTTCAGGAATGGTTTGGTTGAAATCCGGGAACGGCTGACATCGGAGCCTACTGGCGGGCCGCGATGGCGGCCGCCGCGCCCATCATGAAGCCGGCGGCGGTGCGGTTGAGCACCTTCAACGCGCGTGGCGATTTCAGGAACCAGCGCGCCTTGGCGGCCAGCGCCAGATAAGGCACCAGCACCACGAACAGCACGACCACGGTGAGCATCGCCAAAATGGCGTAGTCGGCGAGCGTGATCGTCTTCAGGTCGACGATGGTCGGCGTGATGGCGAGATAGAAGATCATCGTCTTCGGATTGCCGAGCGTCACCGTCAGCCCGGCGATGAAGCTCGACAGCAGCCCGCCCCGGGCCTTGCGCGCCTCGACGGTCTCGGGCGTGATACCGCTGGTCCAGAAGCGCCAGGCGAGGAAGGCGAGATAGGCGACGCCGGCCCATTTGATGGCGAGGAAGACCATGCCGAAGGTCTGGGCGACGAAGGCCAGCCCAAGCACGACGGCGGTGAGATAGGTTAGGTCGCCGAGCAGCAGGCCAAACGACATGGCAAGCGAGGAGCGGAAGCCGGAGCCGAGCGCGCGGGCGACCAGCGCCGTGACGCCGGGGCCCGGAATGGCGGCGGCGACGCCGAGGGCTGCGCTGTAAGCGAGGAATCCGGTGAGTGTCATGGTTGCGGTCCCGAGATAGGGACGCACTTGTCGCACGAAACGGATCGGGAATGAATTCGCTATGGGGCAGATTCGTTTGCGCCAGCCCCCTCATCCGGCCGCTTCGCGGCCACCTTCTCCCCGAGGAGAGAAGAGGTTGGCGCCGACGCTCGCCTGCTCCTCTCCCCTTGCGGAGCAGGGCTGTCCGGGGAAAGTTAGACATAGTCGAGGCTCATCTGATCGGGAGAGCAGCGGGGGTACCTTCGACTTGGAT
>NZ_RZSA01001536.1:0-918 GCF_003998075.1 Mesorhizobium sp. M2A.F.Ca.ET.037.01.1.1
CTATGGTGCCAGGCTTCGCAGGCGAAGGCGCTTAACCCCCCCTGTTCACCATAAAGTCCGATCCTGAGTCGCCGGCTGGCGATGCGCCGGAAACCCATCCGCGCCTCCCGGCGCGCGATCTGGGAGACTGAAAAGATTGTTGCCGATATGAACAAGCTGGAGCAGGCCGCCTGTCTCGATGAGCGGCTTCCAGGAGGCCGAGCCTCAGCCGGCGCCGCGATCATCCCGTCTTTCGCTCCGGCTTGGCGCGGTCGCGCTTCTCGCCGCCGTGGCCCTGACTGCCGTCTGGCAATTGTTCTGATCCCTGCATGCGGCAGCTGGCATGTCGACCAAAGCTGCGCGGCGGCTTTGGGTAAACGTCCATAAGGAACAGGACTTGTTGCGCGTCGTCTGATTCCCTTCGACACTACGCTTTGAACCCGGCCCCGGAACTTTCGCTCGCCGAGAATCGTTGTTTGCGGCGAGAGGTTTGGAGCCATGGAACACATCGCCGCACTGCTCTTCGTCGTCGGTTGCTCGAGCACAATGACCGATTGTCGCGAGCTCCAGGTGCCAGTCAGCGTCTTCGAGACCGAGCAGGCCTGTACGGCCGAACGGCCCTTCGCCCTCGGCGACCTGCAGGGCCAGGCCCCGCACATCGTCGGCAAGTGCCTTACCGTCGATCCGGCCCTGGAAGATGATTACGATCAGATCGCCTAGAACGTGCGGCCCGACGGCACGCTGGTCGCGTCTTTGGAGGTTTCCGGCATGCTTGTCGCGTCGAACAGCGCGCGCCCCGAAAAAGACTATCTTAAACAACAGTAAGAAGGGCAGGCAAAGCCCTTTTTTCATGCTAAATGGCGGCTGGCACTGCCGAAAAGTGAGGACAAAAGTGAGGAGCATTTCAATGCGGAAGATGATTATTGCCATGGTTGCCGT
>NZ_RZSA01001537.1:0-914 GCF_003998075.1 Mesorhizobium sp. M2A.F.Ca.ET.037.01.1.1
CTCTTGAGACAGAGCTGCTCGCCGAGGCGCGGCGGCGTGGCTGCCGCACGCTGAGCGGCGAGAGCATGGCGGTCCATCAGGCGGCGCGGGCCTTCGAGCTTTTCACCGGCATCGTGCCCGACATCGATCGAATGCGGGCAGCATTCGACGCCTTCGGCGACACGCCCGTTCCGCATTCGGCGAGCGGCGACTGACGCAATCAGGAACAAGGGAATAGAACAGGGAGGATAATATGACTTTCAACGCAAACCGACGCCAGTTTCTTGTCGGCACCGGTGCCATAGCGGCCGCCGCGGCCTTTCCGGCCTTTGCGCAGGACAAGCCGAAGCTGCGCTTCTCGGCGGTGTTCTCCGAGCAGGACATCCGCGCCGAGATGATGAAAAAATTCGCCGACGCCATCAAGGACGACTTCACCTTCGAAGGCTACTACGGCGGCAACCTCTTCAAGCAGGGGACCGAGCTTGTCGCCATGCAGCGCGGCAACCTCGAAATGGGCAACATCGCCCCGCAGGACGTCTCCAAGCAGATCCCGGCATGGTCCATCGTCACCGCGGGTTATCTGTTCCGCGATGCGGCGCACATGCGAAAATTCTTCGCCAGCGAGTCGGGCGCGGAGTTGAAGAAGATGACCGAGGACCAGCTCGGCATAAAGGTGCTCGGGCCTACCTACTTCGGTGTGCGCCAGTTGGGCCTCAAGCCCGACAAGGAGGTCAAGACACCGGCCGACTTAGCCGGCGTCAAGCTCAGGATGCCTGGCGGCGACGCCTGGCAGTTCCTCGGCAAGGCGCTGGGCGCCAACCCGACCCCGATGGCCTATGCCGAGGTCTATACAGGCCTGCAGACCGGTGCGATCGACGGGCAGGACAATCCGCTGCCGAATGTCGAGAACATGAAATTCTACGAGGTGATGTCAC
>NZ_RZSA01001538.1:0-914 GCF_003998075.1 Mesorhizobium sp. M2A.F.Ca.ET.037.01.1.1
CGTTAATGGCTGGTGGTTCCTCTTCCGGACAGCGTTCGAAGGCGAGTGGGCAGCGCGGGTGGAAACGACAGCCCTTCGGCACGCGCGCGGCACTTGGAACTTCGCCGTGCAGGGCCGGCAACGCCTCCCGATTTGCGTCTCTGCCAATCTGCGGTGTGGCGTTACGCAGGGCGATGGTATACGGATGGCGTGGGTTGAACGTGATCTCATCGGCGCTGCCGATCTCGACCAATTTCCCAAGATACAAGACGGCAATCCGGTCGGCGATCAACCAGGCGAGCGGCAGGTCGTGAGTAATGAAGAGCAACGCCATGTTGTGCTTCTCACGCAGGTCAACCAGGACCTGAAGAATCTGCGCGCGTATCGAGACATCGAGCATCGACACAGGTTCATCGGCAATGATGAGATTCGGCCTAACTGCAAGCGCTCCGGCAATCACGACCCGCTGGCGCTGACCGCCAGACAGCTCGTGTGGGAAGCGGGCGAAGAAATCGCCGGGAGGATTTAGCCCGGCGGACGCAAGCGCTTCGCCCACCCGCTTGGCGAGTTGGGTGCCGTTCTTGACCAGCCGCAAGGAACGCAGCGGTTCGGCCACAATATCGAACACGGTGTGTCGCGGATTGAGCGCCTGATAGGCGTCCTGGAAAATCATTTGCACGCGATGCCGGTAAGGACGCAGGGCCGAGGAGCCTCGCTCCGCGGTCAAGTCGCGGCCATCGAACAGCAACCTGCCGCCTGTCGGCTGGGCAAGCTTGGTGATGACACGGCCGACCGTCGTCTTGCCGCTTCCCGATTCCCCGACGAGGGCGACGATCTCGCCCCGTCCGATGTTGAGGTCGATGCCGTCCACCGCGCGCACGGCGCCACCAGGTCGGCCCAGGACACGGTCGAACAGTCCACCCTGTATGGGAAAA
>NZ_RZSA01001539.1:0-914 GCF_003998075.1 Mesorhizobium sp. M2A.F.Ca.ET.037.01.1.1
GGCCCGAGCCGAAGACCGCTCTCTGGTGCTCGACCGCATCAAGGCGAGTGGCAAGTTGAAGTTTCCAGTTATGGTCGCGGAGGAGCCGGGCTACATCAAGGACGAATGGAGTGGCTTCTTTGTAGACTGGGGCAAGGATATCGCCGGTCTGATGGGTGTTCAGATCGAGTACTATGAGACTACCTGGGGCAACCTCGCTGCGGATTTTCAAGCCGGCAAGATTGACCTCGCGGTGGCACTGAACCCCAACCCCCGGCGGGGCCTCGTCGTCGACTACGTGCCAGGCGCCATTGTCGAGGGTATCTGGGCGCTCGTTGCCCGTCCGGGCTTCGAGCCGAAGTCTTGGCGCGAGATGGACACCAAAGAAGCCCGCGTCGCCGTGCAGAAGGGCGGGACCATGCAGGTCATCGCCGAGTCGGTTATCCCGAACGCCACCATCGTCGTCGTCCCCTCGCGCAACCAAGCCATCCTGGAGCTTCAGTCGGGCAAGGTCGACGCCATAATCATCGCCGACGAGGACGCCGCCTTCCTCGATTCCAATAGCATCGGCAAGGCCGTGGTACCCATGCCGGTGCTGCGCAATCCCTCCACCATCGCCATCCGCCGTGAGCCAAGCAATGCGGGGTTTGCCAACTTCCTGGCGAACTGGATGGTCGCAGCAGAATTCGCTGGGTCTCGCCTGCTCGTGCAGCTCGAGCGCGGCATTGACATGAAGGTGGTTCCCCAGTCCGGAAAGTACTGCTGACTGCCATGCGTACCGAGCCGTCTCTTCTCCGTCACCGACACTCACACCGCCGGGCACCCCACTACACTCCTCTCGGTGCTGACCGTCCCCGATCTGCTTTACCAGGCGGGCTATGTTGCCAGCTTCACCTACTGGCCAATGGAGATCTACACCGTCATCGGCGCCATCT
>NZ_RZSA01000153.1:0-9301 GCF_003998075.1 Mesorhizobium sp. M2A.F.Ca.ET.037.01.1.1
GGCTGGACATGCGCCTGAGGAACGGCAGGCTGATATTGCGCTCGATGTTGAAGCCGCCGACAATGCCGCTCTCGGCGCGATCCTTGGCGACCAGGAAGACACCGGCGGCGATCGCCTCGCGCGCCGAGCCCGGCGCGTAGGGCTTGCCGTCCATATGCATGGCGCCGGCAAGCGCTCTGCGCACGCCAAACAGCGTTTCGGCCAAGGCCGTCTTGCCGACGCCGACGAGGCCGGTGATCGCCACCACCTCGCCGGCGCCGAGCGTCATCGAGATCGGTTTTGCGCCATGCGCGATCCGCAGGCCTTCTGCAGTGAAGACCGCGCTGACGGAACTTCTGGCAACGACCCTGTCGAGACGGATCTTGCGGCCGAGCATGGCGTTGACGGCGCCCTCGTAATCAAGCGGTTTTTGATCGAAGACGCCGGAGACGACACCGTCGCGCATCGACATGATGCGGTCGGCGAGCCGCCTGATATCGGACATGCGGTGCGAGATATAGAGGATGGCAACGCCATGACCGCGCAGCCGGTCGATCAGCGAAAACAACCGGTCGGCCTCGGCGCTCGACAGCGAGGAGGTCGGCTCGTCGAGGATCAGCACCTTGGGCTGGTGCGCCATGGCCCGCGAAATGGCCACCATCTGCCGGTCGGCCAGAGACAGATCGCTGACGCGCGCCTTGAGGTCGATTGCCAGCCCCATGCGGTCGGCGACGGCCTTGGCTTCGGCACGGACATTGGCGGGCTTGAACAGCATCGACGCGCCTTTGCCGCTCAGCCGGTCGAGCGTCAGGTTGGTGGCGACATCGAGGTCGGCGACCACGCCGTCATTGATGTTCTGGTGCACGGTGACGACGCCGGCGCGAATGGCTTCGGCGGGGGTTTGCGGGTCGAATGCGTTGCCGGCCAGCCGCATCGTGCCGGCACCGCGCGCATAGACGCCGCTGATGATCTTGACCAGGGTCGACTTGCCGGCGCCGTTGGCGCCCATCAGCACGGTGACCTCGCCCGCATGCAGTTCGAGCGAGATGCCGCCAAGCACCTCGTTCTGGCCGAAGGATTTCCTCAAGCCCTCCACATGGAACACGGCATCTGCGCCCATTCCTTCCTCCCTGGTTCCTGACGCTATGGGTTCATTCGTCAATTGTCAACACGATTGACATTTGCCAGAGCGCTTCCTAGCTTGGCCCCGCCGCCGTGGCTCCGCTATCGTCGGACACCACGAGCAGGAGGGGAGAGAATGACCGGGAAGTTCGAAGCATTGTCGGTGGAGACGCTGCCGAAGCGCCTTGGCGAGACCGCGGCGCTGACCGAGCGCATCGGCAAGGACGCCAGCCACTGGAAAGTACGCGAGGTCGGTGACGGCAATCTGAACCTCGTCTTCATCGTCGAGGGCGACCAAGGTGCGGCGGTGGTGAAGCAGGCGCTGCCCTATGTGCGGCTGGTCGGCGACAGCTGGCCGTTGCCCTTGAAGCGCTCGTTCTTCGAATATCATGCGCTGACCAGGCAGGAGCGCCGGGCGCCCGGCTCGGTGCCGGCGATCTACCATTTTGACGAGACCCAGGCGCTGATCGTGATGGAATATCTGGCGCCGCCGCACGTCATCCTCAGGCGCGCTCTGATCGACGGCCGCGAACTGCCGAACATCGCGCGTGACATCGGCCTGTTCATGGCCCGCACGCTGTTCCGCGGCTCGGATCTGTCGATGGCCACGAAAGAGCGCAAGGCCGATCTGGCGCTGTTCGCCGACAATGTCGAGCTCTGCGACATCACCGAGAATCTGGTGTTTTCCGATCCCTATTTCGATGCCAAGATGAACCGGCATACGTCGCCCCAGCTCGACGGCCTGGTTGCCGAATTGCGCGCCGACCGCGACCTCAAGGTCGAGGCGCAGCGGCTGAAGCATCTCTTCGCCGCCAATGCCGAAACGCTGCTGCATGGCGACCTGCATTCGGGCTCGATCATGGTGACGGACACAGAGACCCGGATGATCGATCCGGAGTTCGCCTTCTACGGCCCGATCGCCTTCGATGTCGGCATGCTGCTTGCCAATTTCTGGATCGCCTTCTTCTCGCAGCGCGGACACGAGGAAAAAGGCAGCAGGGACTCGATGCGCGCCTATCTGCTCGGCGTCACCGCCGAGACCTGGGCAACCTTCCGCGCCGAGTTCTCGCATCTGTGGCGCAGCGAGCGCACCGGCATGCTCTACCAGAAAAGCCTGTTCGAGGATCAGGGCGACAGGCTGGGCGCCGAGCAGGCGCTCGACCACATGCTGCATTCCATCTGGACCGACCTGCTCGGCTTTGCCGGCATCGAGGTGCACCGGCGCATCCTTGGGCTGGCCCACAATGCCGATTTCGAAACCATTGCCGATCAAGACCTGCGCGCCACATGTGAGGCCAAGGCTTTGCGCTTCGGCCGCCACATTGCCGTCAACCGGCGCCGGATCCACAGCATCGACGAGGTCAACAATCTGGCCGCGCTGATCGAACAGGAGAACAGAATTTGAACGTCGGCGAACGCCACTACCGCACCATCTGGCTCAGCGACGACAAGCGCTCGGTCGAGATCATCGACCAGCGCTGGCTGCCGCATGAATTCCGCATCGAGTCGATCGGAACCGTCGCCGGCATCGCCACTGCCATCCGCGACATGTGGGTGCGCGGCGCGCCGCTGATCGGCGTCACCGCGGCTTACGGCGTCGCCATCCAGATGATGGACGACCCGTCGGACGAAGCGCTCGATACGGTGTGGGAAACGCTCAACAAGACGCGGCCGACGGCGATCAACCTGCGCTGGGCGCTGGACGAGATGCGCCGGCACCTCAAGCACCTCGCGCCAGGGGAGCGTGCCGAAGCGGCCTACAAGCGGGCCGCCGAGATCGCCGACGAGGATGTGGGCTTAAACCGCGCCATTGGCGAGAACGGGCTTGCCATCATCAAGGAGATCGCGGCGAAGAAGAAGCCGGGCGAGACCGTCAACATCCTCACCCACTGCAATGCCGGCTGGCTGGCGACGGTCGACTACGGCACGGCCACCGCGCCGATCTATCTGGCGACCGAGGCCGGCATTCCTGTCCATGTCTATGTCGACGAGACCAGGCCGCGCAACCAAGGCGCCCAGCTGACCGCCTGGGAGATGGCCGGCCACGGCGTGCCGCACACGCTGATCGTCGACAATGCCGGCGGCCATCTGATGCAGCATGGCGACATCGACATGGTGATCGTCGGCACCGACCGCACCACCGCCAATGGCGACGTCTGCAACAAGATCGGCACCTATCTCAAGGCGCTGGCCGCGGCCGACAATGAGGTGCCCTTCTACGTCGCGCTCCCCTCGCCCACCATCGACTGGACGGTGGCCGACGGGCTGAAGGAAATCCCCATCGAGGAACGCTCCGGCGACGAGGTCTCGCTGGTCTGGGGGAAGACGGCTGACGGCAAGGTCGCGCAGGTGCGCGTCTCGCCCGATGCGACGCCGGCGGCAAACCCGGCATTCGACGTGACGCCGGCAAGGTTGGTGACGGGGCTAATCACCGAGCGCGGCGTGGCCAAGGCCTCGCGAGAGGGGCTGAAGGCGATGTTTCCGGAGCGGGGTGATTAGCTGATCTCCCCTCGGCACTTCGTTATTCTCGGGCTTGACCCGAGAATCCATGCCGTTACGTTCGCCAAGGAGTGCAACGGTGCAGAATTCTGGAGCCGTTGCAACGCCTTAGCGTCACGGCATGGATCCTAGGGTCTGCGCGCGTCGCTTCGCTCCTTGCTCCGCCCTAGGATGACGACCGAAATGTCGTGGCCGATTGACAGCGCCACCCTCCTCTCCCATAAAACCCGCGTTAATGTTCTCAGGGCGGGGTGAAAGTCCCCACCGGCGGTAAGGGTCTCGACCCAAGCCCGCGAGCGCCTTCCAGTCCACGCATTAATGCGTGGATTCTTAAGTGCTAGAGCGTCCTTTACGCGTCCAAAAGGACGCGTGGCGCTCTAGTGGAAGGGTCAGCAGATCCGGTGCGATTCCGGAGCCGACGGTTACAGTCCGGATGGAAGAGAACGGCCGCAGGAGACGGTCCGCTCGCGCGGGCCGTGTTTTTGCGTCGTGCGTCCTGATTCTGGTTCGAAACGGAAGGAAGGACCCATGAATCAGCATTTCCCTAAAGACCAAACTACCCTTCGCGTCGCCGTCATTCGGGCGCGCTGGCATGCCGATATCGTCGACCAATGCGCAGCGGCGTTCGAGGCCGAGCTTGCAGCGCTCGGCGGCTTTGCCGTCGAGGTCTTCGACGTGCCCGGAGCCTATGAAATTCCGCTGCACGCCAAGACGCTTGCCGAGACCGGCCGCTATGCCGCGATCCTCGGCGCCGCCTTCGTTGTCAATGGCGGCATCTACCGGCATGACTTCGTGGCGAGCGCCGTCATTGACGGGATGATGAATGTGCAGCTTGCGACCGGCGTGCCGGTGCTGTCGGCGGTGCTGACGCCGCACAACTACCATGACAGCGCCGAGCATTACCGCTTCTTCCACGAGCATTTCACCGTGAAGGGCAAGGAGGCGGCGAAGGCCTGCGTCGAGATCCTCGCCGCGCGTGCCAGAATCGCGGCCTGAACCGCTTCGCGAGCAGCGCATCAGAACTAAACCGATTTGGATTTCAGGACCGCGACCTGAGTGGGTTGCGGTCCGTCGGAAATCCGGCCAGAAGCAGTTGGGCCGGGTTTCGGCCCAACCTGCTAAATCGCGCTTTCAACAGATACGGGAGACTATTCGTTGGCTCGCATCACACTGAGACAATTGCTCGACCATGCCGCCGAACATGGCTATGGCGTGCCTGCCTTCAACATGAACAACATGGAACAAGGCCTCGCCATCATGGAGGCGGCCGAGGAGACCAAGTCGCCAGTCATCCTGCAGGCCAGCCGCGGCGCGCGCGCCTACGCCAATGACGTGGTGCTGGCCAAGCTGATCGACGCGCTGGTCGAGATCCATCCCGATATCCCGGTCTGCATGCATCTCGACCACGGCAACAACGAAGCGACCTGCGTCACCGCGATCCAGTATGGCTTCACCTCGGTGATGATGGACGGCTCGCTTAAGGAGGACGGCAAGTCTCCGGCCGATTACGCTTATAATTCCGGCATCACCCGCCGCGTCGTCGACATGGCTCATTGGGGCGGCGTGTCGGTGGAGGGCGAGATCGGCGTGCTTGGCTCCCTTGAGAGCGGCGGCGGCGAGCAGGAGGACGGCCATGGCGTCGAAGGCGCGATCAGCCACGACCAGCTCTTGACCGACCCGGTGCAGGCCGAGCAGTTCGTGCGGGATACGCATGTCGATGCGCTGGCGGTGGCCATGGGCACCAGCCACGGCGCCTATAAATTCTCGCGCAAGCCGGACGGCGCGGTGCTGGCGATGAATGTGATCGAGGAGATCCATCGCCGCCTGCCCAACATGCATCTGGTCATGCATGGCTCGTCGTCGGTGCCGGAAGAGTTGCAGGAGATCATCAACAAATATGGCGGCCAGATGAAGCCGACCTGGGGCGTGCCGGTGGAGGAGATCCAGCGCGGCATCAAGCATGGCGTGCGCAAGATCAACATCGACACCGACAACCGCATGGCGCTGACCGGCGCGATCCGCAAGGTGCTGACCGAGAACCCGTCGGAGTTCGATCCGCGCAAATATCTGACGCCGGCGATGGCTGCCATGAAGAAGCTCTGCAAGGAGCGCTTCGAGCAGTTCGGCACCGCCGGCAACGCGCCGAAGATCAAGCCGATTCCGCTGGCGGAGATGGCCAAGCACTACAAGTCGGGCAGCCTCGACCCGAAATTCGGCTAAGCAGCATCCGCATAACCTGTCATGATCAGGTCGCGGAAAAGGTCATAGCGAACGCCGCCGAGCGCTATTCGGCGGCGTTCGGCGTCTCCGCGTCGGCACGGACGAGCTTGATGTCCGCGCCCGCCGCCCAGGCGCCGATATCCTCGCGACGCAGCGCCGCCGCCATCATGTCGGGGAAATGGTCGGGCGTACAGGCGAAGACCGGGATGCCGATCGCGGCGACCGACCCGGCCATCGACGGATCGTAGCCGGGACGGCCCTGATTGGTGAGCGCCAAGAGCACGACGACGTTGACGCCCGACCGGACAAGTGCTGCCAGCCTTTGCAGGAGCTCCTTGCCGTTGCCGCCCTCGTAGAGATCGGTGATCAGGACGAAATGCGCCTTGGTCGGCCGTTCGATGCGCTCGGCGCAATAGGCGACCGCCTGGTTGATGTCGGTGCCGCCGCCGAGCTGGACGCCGAACAGCACCTCGACCGGATCGCTGAGTTCTTCGGTCAGATCGACGATCGCCGTGTCGAAGCAGACGAGTTTCGTCCGCACCACCGGCAGCGAGGCCATCACGGCGGCGAAGATCGAGGCATAGATGACCGAGCTTGCCATCGAGCCGGACTGGTCGACGCAGAGCGTCACCTCGTCGAGGTCGACCAATCGGCGCTGACGACGCATGAAGCCGACCAGCTTTTCCGGAACCACGGTCTTATGGTCCGGCTGGTAGTGGCGAAGGTTCGCCGTGATCGTGCGCGGCCAGTCGATATCGCGCTGGCGCGGCCGGTTGGTGCGCCGCGACTTATCGAGCGCGCCGCGGATCGCCTCCGCGGTCTTCTGCTCCAGGCGCTGCATCAGCTTGGCGACGATGTCGGAAATGATCGACCTGGCGATGTCCTTGGTCTTGTCCGGCATCGCCGAGCGCAGCGAGACGAGGTCGGCGACGAGATTGACGTCGGCCTCGATCGCCTTGAGGAACTCGGGCTCCATCAGCATCTGCTTCAGGTTCAGCCGCTCGAAGGCGTCCTTCTGCACGACCTGGATGACCTGCTCGGGGAAGAAGGAGCGGATGTCGCCCATCCATTGCGCGACGCGGGGTGCCGAGCGGCCGAGCCCGCCGCGCCGCTTGCGCGGATCGCCGGCGGTGTCGCCGCTGCCGTCGCCATAAAGCGCATCGAGCGCCGCCGACAGTTTTCGGTCCTCGGCCGACAGCGCCGACGATGTCTCGTCGTCGGCCCCGATCGCCAGCCGCCAGCGACGCTCGCGATTGTCCGTTGCCGCTTCGAGATCCCGCCCGGTCGTTTCGTCAGCCATGATTGGCCTCCCCTGCCAGCAGCTTTGCGAGAAGGCCAAAATGCCTGTTCCATGCCGCGCCACTATCCGGCGCCGGGATCAGCCCGGCCGGCAGGCTCGCTCTCTTGCCAAGCACGGCCTCGATGAGGCGACGACGCTCCATGCTGTCGAGATTGGAGAAGACGCGGCGCAGCAGCGGAAGATGCGCCACGAAAGCCTCCTCGTCGAGCGAGGCCAGCCAGGCATCGACGGCGCCGCGCAGGCCCTCGTCATAGATCAGCCGCTGGCCGGCGCCGCTGAAGAAACCTTCGAAGAAGGCGGCGGCATCAATCACGGGCGTTCCTGGCGACAGGCGCCTTGCCAGGAGATCGGCGGTCTCGTCGGCTGAGAGCCGCCCAGCGTCGTAGAGCAGATGCGCGGCGCAGCCGGCAACCAGCGCCGTGGAGCGTGACGAATCCAGCACGGCCGCCAGCCCGTTGCGCCAGGCTTCGAGGACATGCTCGTCCGGCTCGACCAGCTTGATCGCCTCATCGGCCTTGCGCAGCGCTCGCATCAGCGCGGCCGCGGCCTGCGCGTCGAGATCGCGCGCCGCGTAAGGCAGCGCGATGGAGCCTTCGATGATCAGCCGCTCCAGCAGGCCGGCGAGTCGCTCGCTCTCGGTCTTGCGCGCTTCGCCGTAGCGGATGATGTCGGCAAGCGGCGGCACCGAGGCCAACAACTCCAGGCACTCGCTGCTGTGCGCCGCCTTTTCCTCGAGCGCTGCAAGACCGGCGGCGGACGCCTCGCTCAGGGCGGCGGTGATCGCACTCTGCACCAGCGTAGCCAAAGCATCGAGCGTCGCGGCGGCGCCGATCATCTGGATGAGCCTGCCATTGGCGGCCTTCTCGATGGTCGGGCCGTAGACCAGGTTCTCGACAAGGCGGACGGCATATTCCGGCTGCCAGGCGAGCATCCAACGCTCGCGAAACGTGCCGCGGCTGCGGCCGACATCGGTCAGCCTGCCCCAGTCGACGCCAAGCACGTTCAGCCGGTGCAGCAATGTCGAGCGGAAGAGACCGCTCTCGCTGCGCAGGTCGACGGAAAGTTCCCGCTCCAGTGCCTCTGGCTTCAGCCTTGCAGCCTTCTGGTTGCGCTGCAGATCGTCGATCAGCGGCGCGAGCGGCGTGTCGGGCGGGATCTCGCCGACATCGGCGCCGAGCAGCAGCTCGGCCTCGACCATCTTCCACAGCAGGGCCTCGCCGTTGAAGAGCGCCGAGACCGAGGCATCGCGAAGCTCCTCGAAGCCCGGCTTCGGCCGTTCGCGGATGGCGGCAAGCGCGCGCGCCAGGCGCTCCGCCTCGATCAGCGATGCGGTGGAGATCATGTGGCCCTTCGCCCGCAGCACCGAGGCGATCCGCGCCAACCACAGGACCGAGGCGTCGTCCTGCCCACGTGTCTGCCACAGATGCTTGCACCAGCCCGGCGCTACGACGCCGGCGCCATAACCATAGCCCAGCGCCAGGCGCGGTCCGGTCCACGGCGCATAGGTCATCGTGGTCTTGCGCCGGCCGATGCCCTTGAGCAGCGCCTGGTCGCTCTTCTGCGTATGCCCTGCTTGAAGGGCCGGCACATGCCAGGCGCCGCAAACCACGGCCATGGGGCCGTCGAATTCCTTCCGCGCTGCGGCGATCTCGAGGCGCATATGTGCCTCGCGCATAGCCTCTAACCTGCCGATCGAACCCTCGCCGTCGCGCAGCGTCGTCATCGCGTCGGCGATGGCCGCGAAGATCGGGCCGGGCTCGGGATTCTGCTCGATGATGTCCGACCACCAGCTCTCGCCGTCCTCGTAGCCGGCGGCACGCGCCAGGGTGCCAATCGGATCCTGGACGCGCGTGGGTTCTTCGCCCTGCTCGTCCTTGGCCTCCGCCTCGGCTGCTTCGGTGTCCGCTGCCGCTTCAGCCGCCTTCTCCGCAAGCCGCGCGGCCGACGGCAGGTCGATGAAGCGCAGCGCCGCCTTGTTGGCGACGGCCCAAAGTGCTGCCTGGTATTCCGGCGAGAATTCAGCGAAAGGCCAGAAGCTGGTCGCGGCGGGATCATCCTCCGGATAGCAGAGCAGCGCCACCGGCGGCTTCATGTCGGGGCTGGCGA
Organism: Mesorhizobium sp. M2A.F.Ca.ET.037.01.1.1; assembly: GCF_003998075.1. Lineage (NCBI taxonomy): Bacteria > Pseudomonadati > Pseudomonadota > Alphaproteobacteria > Hyphomicrobiales > Phyllobacteriaceae > Mesorhizobium > Mesorhizobium sp. M2A.F.Ca.ET.037.01.1.1. Next base: position 9,227 of record NZ_RZSA01000153.1, read on the forward strand.
GCAGCGGCAGCAGCGGCGAGGCATCCACCGGCCCCTCAATCAGCACGGCGACCGGCTGCAATTCCTGCAACGCCT
>NZ_RZSA01001540.1:0-911 GCF_003998075.1 Mesorhizobium sp. M2A.F.Ca.ET.037.01.1.1
CGGGTCTACCTGCCGACGTCGGACGCTCGCCTGATCGCACTCGACGTCGCCAATGGGCAGGTGTGTCCGTCCTTCGCCGAGGGCGGCACGCTGAACCTGATGGCCAATATGCCTTATCCGAAATCGGGCTATTACTATTCGACCTCGGCGCCGCTGATCGTCGCCGGCAAGATCATCGTCGGCGGCGCGGTCAACGACAATTACTCGACCGAGGAGCCGTCGGGCGTCATCCGTGCCTTCGACGTCGACACCGGCGCGCTGCTGTGGAACTGGGATTCCGGCAATCCGGATGTGACGACGCCGCTGCCCGCCGGGCAGACCTACACCCACAACTCGCCCAACATGTGGTCGACCGCCAGCGCCGACGAGAAGCTCGGGCTGCTTTACGTGCCGCTCGGCAACCAGACGCCGGACCAGCTCGGCATGGGCCGCAGCGCCAGTGTCGAGAAGTTGTCCTCCTCGATTACCGCGCTCGATCTCAACACCGGGCAATTGCGGTGGGTGCGGCAGACCGTGCATCACGATCTGTGGGACATGGACGTGCCGGCGCAGCCGTCGCTGGTCGATATCACGACGGCAAACGGCATCGTGCCGGCGCTGGTCGAGCCGACCAAGCAGGGCGACCTCTACGTCCTCGACCGGCGCACGGGCGAGCCGATCATTCCGGTCAAGGACGTGCCGGCGCCCGGCGGCGCGATCGAGGGCGTTCATGCCTCGCCGACACAGCCGGCCTCCGACCTTTCCTTCAATCCGAAGCCGCTGACCGGGGCCGACATGTGGGGCATCACCCTATTCGATCAGCTGGCCTGCCGGATCGAGTTGAAGAAATTGCGCTATGAGGGGCGCTACACGCCGCCCTCGCTGCAGGGCTCGCTGATCTATCCCGGCAATTTCGGCGTCTTCAACTGGGG
>NZ_RZSA01001541.1:0-909 GCF_003998075.1 Mesorhizobium sp. M2A.F.Ca.ET.037.01.1.1
CGGCTGCAGGGCGTGCTGCCCTACAACCCCGCCGGCATGACCGCGGTCGACCCGCAGCTCGCCTTCAACACCGCCGCGAGCTTCGTCACCAACACCAACTGGCAGAACTACGGCGGCGGAAGCACGATGTCCTATCTCGTGCAGATGGCGGGCCTCACCGTCCAGAATTTCGTCTCGGCCGCCACCGGCATTGCGATTGCAATCGCATTGATCCGCGGCTTCGCTCGTGCCTCGGGCAAGTCGATCGGCAATTTCTGGGTCGATCTGACCCGCTGCACGCTCTACGTGCTCCTGCCGATGTGTATCGTGCTGACGCTGGTCTATGTCTGGCTCGGCATTCCGCAGACGCTTGGGCCCTATGTTGACGCCACCACGCTGGAAGGCGCCAAGCAGACCATCGCACTCGGACCGGTCGCCTCGCAGGTCGCCATCAAGATGCTCGGAACCAATGGCGGCGGCTTCTTCAACGCCAATGCCGCGCATCCGTTCGAGAATCCGGACGCGATCTCCAACTTGATCCAGATGCTGACCATCTTCGTGCTCGGCGCCGGCCTCACCAACGTCTTCGGCCGCATGGTCGGCAGTGAGCGCCAGGGCTGGGCGATCCTCGCCTCGATGGGCGTGCTGTTCATCGCCGGCGTCGTCGTCTGCTATTGGGCCGAGGCCGCCGGCAACCCGCTGGTCCATGCGCTCGGCATCGACGGCGGCAACATGGAAGGCAAGGAGACCCGCTTCGGCATCGCCCTGTCGGCCTTGTTCGCGGTCATCACCACCTCAGCCTCCTGCGGCGCCGTCAACGCCATGCACGATAGCTTCACCGCGCTCGGCGGCATGATCCCGATCATCAACATGCAGCTCGGCGAAGTCATCGTCGGCGGCGTCGGCGCCGGTTTCTACGGCATCCTGATG
>NZ_RZSA01001542.1:0-906 GCF_003998075.1 Mesorhizobium sp. M2A.F.Ca.ET.037.01.1.1
CATAGAAGGAAACGCCGGCGCCAAGCGCGAAAACCAGAAGCGCGACGATGAAACTCCAGAAATAGAGCTCGCGCCCGTGACCGAGCGGATGGGTGTGATCGGGCGGCCGCGCGGCGCGATGCATGCCGTAAAGGAGCAGCGTGCCATTGCCGGTGTCGACCAACGAATGCACACCTTCCGACAGCATGGCGGACGAACCGGTGAAGGCTGCCGCCACGAATTTGGTGACCGCGATCGCCAGATTGCCGGCAAGCGCGGCGTAGATCACCCGTCTCGATCCGCTATGTCCTGCCATCCGATCCCCGGCTAGCCCTGCGCGCGAGCTTAGCGGCCCGCCCAGCAAAGCTCTACAGACAATGCGCCAGTCCATGCGAGGTTTCGAACTGGCGTCGCGACCGCAAAATCGGTTGACAGCCGGCCGGCCGGCTTAGCAAAGCCGCACTGCCTCTTGCAGTCCGTCATTTCTCTTGTTTCACTCGGCTTGCCCACAATCGGAGGAGCGAATCATGGCTAAAGGTGCGATGAAGGCGGGCAAGGAAGCCCGCAAACCGAAGAAGGACGCCAAGAAGCCCGCCGCGGCCCCGGCTCCCAAGGCGCCGCCGGTCAAGGCGATGCGCATCAAGGAAAAGTAAGCGGCCCGAATCGGTCGACCGGCTCCCTGCAGATCTGAACCGGCGGCATGACAATGCTGCCGGTGTTTTGTTGATCGGAAAACAGGCCATCTTATTTTCAAGGAGGGAGGACGACCTCGCTTCCCGGAAAAACCGGCCGTGACGACCCGCCACCAAGCATCTCAGGCGATGCTGGAATGACCGAGCGTTTTTGATGTCCTGGATCTTTCTATGCTTCGCCGGCTTGTTCGAGATCGGCTGGGCGATCGGCCTCAAATACACCGATGGTTTCTCC
>NZ_RZSA01001543.1:0-905 GCF_003998075.1 Mesorhizobium sp. M2A.F.Ca.ET.037.01.1.1
TCCCCGCGGTCTTGGAAAACTCCCGCCGATATTGCATCGGCGAGGTTTTCAGCCGCGCGGCGAAATGCTGGCGCAGCGAGGTGGCGCTGCCGAAGCCGGCTTCGAAGGCCACCAGGTCCATCGACTTGTCCGTCTGCTCCAAAAGCCGCTGCGCCAGCGCGACGCGCTGGTCGGCAAGCCAGTCGCCGAAACTGGTGCCGGTGGTTTTCTGGAAACGGCGCGTGAAGGTGCGGCGGGTGAGACCCGCTGCTTCGGCGACGCTGTCGAGACTGTGCGCTTCGCCGAGCGATGCCCGCACGTCATCGAGGGCCTTGGCGAACCGGTCGGCGTTTGGCGTTGGCGCAAGCGGGCGCTCGATGAACTGTGCCTGGCCGCCCTGCCGGTGCGGTGAGAGCACTACGTGACGAGCGAGCCGCAGCGCCGCCTCCGCGCCATAGCGGGCGCGCACGATGTGCAGGCAGCAGTCGAGCCCGGCGGCGACGCCGGCGGAAGTGATGACGTCGCCATCGTCGACATAGAGCACGTCGGCGTCGATCGCGATGTCTGGATGAAGCGCCTGGAGTTGATCGGCATAGGCCCAGTGAGTCGTTGCCTTACGCCCGGCCAGCAATCCGGCGCCGGCAATGGCGAAGGTGCCGAGGCACAGACCCACGATCAGCGCGCCGCGCTTATGCGCGCCTTGCAGCGCCTCCTTGAACGGCGCAGCCAGAGGGGCATCGAGGTCCTTCCAGCTTGGAATGATGACGATATCGGCCTCGTTGAGCGCCGAAAGATCGTGCGGCACAACGATGCTCAGCCCCGCATCGGTGTGAATGGGTCCCTCCTCCATCGCGCAGACGCGGAAGTCGAAGCGTGGCAGTCCAAGCCTGGTTCGATCGGCGCCGAACACCAGACAAGGCACGGAG
>NZ_RZSA01001544.1:0-905 GCF_003998075.1 Mesorhizobium sp. M2A.F.Ca.ET.037.01.1.1
CCCCGGCCTCATGCTCCTTCAAAATTCCGATGATCTGCTCTTCAGAGAAGCGGCTGCGCTTCATGGCCTGGTCCTCTCGATGGGCCAGAACGAACTTCAAACCGGATTAGATCACAGGGGCAAGGTCAGCGCGCCGGATGGAGGAACGTATATTCCAGGCCGGAGTTGAGAACCGCCTCCTCGACCGGCGCCTTGGCGACATGATTGACGAGGTCCGAAAGCGCCGGATGGATCACGGCCGAAAACACCAATCGGCGCACACCCGCGTCGATGGCAGCCTTCACGACAGTTTTTCCCACGTCGGCCTCGGCGGGAATGAAGGCCGGGGCGATATAGAAGACGGCGCCGACGTCCTTGAGTGCTGCGTCTAAAGCCGCGCGATCGCGCAGGTCGCCGATGGCGACTTCGGTTGCGCCGTGACCGCGCACCTGTTCAGCCTGCTCAGGCTTGCGGATGAAGGCACGGACGCGCGCGCCTCGCGTAGCAAGGGCGGGAATGACACTGCCTGCAAAATCTCCTGCGCGCCGAAGGCGAGAATCATGATCATGCTCCTGCAAGTTCGTGATGGCCACCAATGGCCCTCAACTCAATCTGGTTCCTGCGACCGGGATGTCACCACTCCGCCGGCTTTTTTCGGGTAACGCCTAACGGGTGAACTGGCGAAGGCGTGCCCGCGTTCCCAAATGCCCACTTGTGGGCCGGCTCGCCTCGGGCTTTCTTTGCTGACATGCGTTTACGTCCGAAAACTCGGTAACTATTCGCCCTTGGCGATCTCGAATGAATGCAACCAAACCGACGGAGAGAAAGATGCGGCAGGCGCTGATCGTATGGGGCGGCTGGGAGGGCCATGAGCCCGAAGCCGGCGCCCGCGTCGTCAAGGCGATGCTCGAGGAGGAAGGCTTTGC
>NZ_RZSA01001545.1:0-904 GCF_003998075.1 Mesorhizobium sp. M2A.F.Ca.ET.037.01.1.1
ATCAGCACTTGCGCGACCTCGGCCGCCACGCCTCGCTCGCCATGCAGACGGTGCTGGACGAGATAGATATGCAGCGACAGCATCTCGAAGCGGCCGAGCGGCGTATCCGGCACATTCCAGTCCGAATAAAACACCGTTTGCCGCGCCGCCGCCACGATTTGTGCGTAGAGCGCGTCGGTGATAGCGCGGTTGGCATTGCGTTCGCGGCCAAAAAGGCGCTGGAACATTGAGGGCGGTCTCCCGGGGACCTGTTGTTTGATTTGGCCTTGTTGCATCGGCATGCAAGCTGGTTTACCGGTTTTGCGGCCCAGCGCAAGTTGCGGGGATGTGATGGAGAATTGTTGTTGGGTGCGCTGAAATTCAAGTCGTTTCTTGCGCCCGCCCCGGTGGGCGTGGCTTCACTGCTGATGGTCGTATCAGCGCTTTCCGCCTGCAATTCATCTAAGATGTTCGGCGATCTCCATCCAAGCGAGACGCTGACGAAAGGCTACGTCATCGACCAGCAGGCCATCGATTCGGTACCGGTCGGATCGAGCCGTGAACAGGTGCTGCTGGCGCTGGGCACGCCGTCGACGACGGCGACCTTCGACAACGAGGCCTTCTACTATATCTCGCAGACGCGCAAGCGCTACGTCGCCTTCGACAACCCGCACATCATCGACCAGCATGTGCTGGCGGTCTATTTCGGCGCTGACGGCCGCGTGACCCAGATCGCCAATTACGGCCTCAAGGATGGCAAGATCTTCGACTTCATCTCCAGGACGACACCGACCGGCGGCAAGGACCAGAACTTCCTCACCCAGGTCATCAACGGCGCCAGCAAGCTGGCGCCCGGCATCCCCGGCGGCGGCAGCGGCACGCCTTAAGTCTATCGACGAACCGCGGAACAATCAAAACCCGCCAC
>NZ_RZSA01001546.1:0-904 GCF_003998075.1 Mesorhizobium sp. M2A.F.Ca.ET.037.01.1.1
CCGGAAGGGCGGCTCATTTTCCTCGACAGCCTGGCATCGAGCCAGCCGAGCCGGTCGTCGCACAACTCGCCGGTGACGCGGCCTTCCGCCAGGCTGTCGAGGAAAATGAGCCGCCCTTCCGGCGTGTCGAAAACCGACTGCACGAAACCGTTTCCGTCGGTCCCGTTTTCCGGGAAGGCGGCGATGAGGTTGGCGCGCCGGTCGTGGTTTCCAGGCAGCAGCCGGTAAGGCACGGCAAGCCGGCTCAGCGCCGCCTTCAGGTCGGCATAGCTGTCGGCCTCGCCGTCGTCGGTCAGGTCGCCGGTGAAGATGCAGAGCGCCGCATCGCTGTGGCGCTGATTGATATGGTCGATGCAACGATCGAGCCGCTCATTCAGGTTCGCGCCATATCGTATCTCGCGCAGACGACCGAGATGGACGTCCGTAACCTGGATGACCTTCATGCCCTGAACCCTCAATCAAAATGTTCGCAAAAGCCGACGGAAAGGGATCATCCTTGGAGCGCCGGCTCCGGCACAGAAGCCTTGAACACCTCCAGCCTACCGCCTGTCTCCGAGGAGAAGAAGTGCAGGTCCGATTCGGCGAACTGCAGGCCGATCGTGCTGCCCGGTTCGGGGTGGACGGCCTCAGACGTCACGACGGAGAACGGCGCGCCGTCGAGATCGACATAGATGACACGGCCGGCGCCCAATTCCTCGATGAGGTCGACCGTCGCCGCGAGCGCTCCGGGCGTCCCCGGCGCCACCATGCGCACCGCTTCCGGCCGGACGCCGACCGCGACCTTCGAGCCCACGGCAAGGCCCGTGCGCGACACGCTGAGCTTGCGGCTGCCGCCGAGCAGCGAAATGCCGTCGAGCGTCACCGTGCCTTCGAGCATGTTCATCGCCGGCGCGCCGACGAAGGT
>NZ_RZSA01001547.1:0-902 GCF_003998075.1 Mesorhizobium sp. M2A.F.Ca.ET.037.01.1.1
ACGCGGTGGCGCTCATCCGCTCGCTCGCCGAGATGCGCGGGCGCAACGGCGACTGGGGCGAGAAGGCGGTGCGCGAGGCGGCGAGCCTGTCGGCCAACGCCGCGCTGCAGGAACATGTCATCGACTTCGTTGCCCGCGACACCACCGAGCTTCTGGAGCTTGCCGACGGGCGCACCGTCGAGGTGGCCGGCAGGAAAGAGGTGCTGGCGACCAAAGGGCTGCCGGTCGAGACGCTGGAGCCTGGCTGGTTCATCCGGCTGCTGGCCGTCATCACCGACCCGAACACGGCAGTCATCCTGATGCTGGTCGGCGTTTACGGCATCGTCTTCGAGTTCACCAGCCCCGGCGCCGTGGCGCCGGGCGTCATCGGCACCATCTGCCTGGTGCTCGGGCTCTACGCGCTGAACCTCCTGCCGATCAACTATACCGGTCTCGCCCTGATGCTGCTCGGCGTCGCCTTCCTGATCGTCGAGGCCTTCAACCCAACCGTCGTGCTGGGGCTGGGCGGCGTCGCCGCCTTCCTGCTGGGCTCCGCCATGCTGCTCAAGGTCGAAGGGCCGGGCTTTGCCATGTCGTGGGCGGTGATCGGCCCGGCCGCCGCGCTGACGCTCGGCCTGGCCTTGCTCACCGGCACCTATGTCTGGGCGGCGCGCAAGAATCCGCCGCGCGTCGGCGGCGAGGCCATGCGCGGCCTTCCCGTCGAGATTCTCGACTGGCAGGGCGGCGAGGGGCATGTGCTGGCTTTGGGCGAGCGCTGGCGGGCGAAGGCAGGCGAGCCCATGCAGCCCGGCGACCGTGTCGAGGTGATCGATGTCAGCGACCTCGTGCTGACGGTGCGGCGTCGCGATGCAGGCAACAACGGAGCAATAAAATGATGGTCGGTTACGTGGCCTATCTCATCA